>JAJQFX010000236.1 GCA_021200895.1 Clostridiales bacterium
CCTTCCTGCTGCCGACGGTGATGAACTTCCTGACCTGCGGACGGGTGGGGGACAGCGGCAGCGAGACCTTCGCCTCCCTGTTCTATGATGCGGACTACTACCAGGAGCTGGTGTATACCCTCATCTCCCCCGGCAGCAGCGCCTCCTATTCCACCGCATTGGGGTTTGCCGCCGTTGTGCTGGTGGCGCTGGTGGTGCTCTTCCTGAAACGGAAGCGGAAGGATTTGGCGCCGCTGCGGTGGGCTGTGGCGCTGGGCGTCCTGTTCCTGCTGTTCCCCACGGTGGGCAGCATTTTTAACGGCTTTGGCTATGTGACCAACCGCTGGTCCTACGGTCTGGCCCTGGTGATGGCCTTTGTGGTGGCCTGGCTGGTGCCGGAGTTGAAGGATCTGACGCTGAGGCAATGGAAGGCCGTGGCCGTCTGCGCGGCACTGTATGTTATCGTCTCCTGCGTCTGCGCCTACGCTGCTTCCGCTTCGGAGACGCGTCTGGAAATTCTGCGCCGGGGCTACATCGTCCTGGCCGTCACCGTGGCGGTGCTGCTGCTGGCCCGGCGGCTGCTGGCCCGAAATCCCTACCTGGGGCAGAGCGTGGTTTGCGGCGTGACGGTTCTCTCTGTGCTGGTCAGCGGCAGCACCTTCTTTGAGTTCAGCTCTGACGCCAAATCCAACGTGTCCATCGGTGAGCTGTATAACCGCTACGCCGGTTCGGCGGAGGTGGCCGCTGCCGCCATTGAGGATGACGGACTCTACCGCATTGACATTGAGCAGAACCGTACCAACCGCTTCACCCTCACCGAGGGCTACGGCACCTCCTTCTACTGGAGCGTCACCGATGCCGACCTGGTGCAGTTCTTCCAGGAGCTGTGCCTGAACACGGTGAACCAGAACAGCGGCATTCTGGGAACAGGCAGCTGCCTGGCCATAGATGCGCTGACCTCGGTGAAGTACGGCGTCTTTAAGAGCAGCAAGGGGGACAGCGGCTATATCCCCTACGGTTTTGAGGAAGTCGGCACCGAAGGAAACTATACCATCTATGAGAATCAGTATGCCCTCTCCATCGGCTACGCCTACACCTCTTACATGACCAAGTCGGACTACCTGGCCCTGACCCCGGTGGAGCGGCAGCAGGCGCTGCTGCAGTGCGTCGTGCTGGAGGACGAGGACGCCGCGGCGCTGAACCTGGACTGGGACTCCACCACCCCGGTGGACAACGCCGTCAGCATCCCCTGGGCCATTACGGAAGCGGACGGCGTGACGGATAACGGAGACGGCACCTATTCCGCCCAAAAGGACGGCACCCTGACCCTGACCTTTGAGGGCCTGCCGGACAGCGAGACGCTGATTTATCTGGACAACCTGGGCATCAAAAAAGAGAGCAGCCGCTCCGCCACCAAGGTCTATGTGACCGGCAACGGCGTCAACAAAGCCTCCTACGTCCGGGGCAAGGGCAACACCTACTATATCGAAACGGAAGGCCGGGTGTACAACCTGGGCTACAGCGAGGAAGGGGTCACAACCTGCACCATCCGCTTCAACACCAAACAGACCTACACCATCGATGAGATTCAGGTGCTTTGCATCCCAGTGGAGGACTATGTGGAGCAGGTCACCGCCCTGGGCGAGACGGTGCTGGAAAATGTGACCGAGGGCACCGATACCGTCTCCGGAGACATCACCATGGCCTCTGACGGCCTGCTGGTACTGTCCATCCCCTATGTGGATGGCTGGGTGGCCTATGTGGACGGCGAGGAAACGGAACTGATTCAGGCCAACACCGGCTTCACCGGTATCGCCCTGTCCGCCGGCAGCCATTCCATCCAGCTGAAGTATGTAGCGCCCGGTCAGAACGTGGGCAATGCCATTACCGCGGCCACCGTTCTGGGGCTGGCGGTCTACTTCCTCCTGCGCCACCGCCGCCGCAGGCAAAAGGATACCCCTGCAAAGCAGAACCCTTAACCACAAATAGAAGCAATGGAGGTTTTTCTATGAAAATTCCCTTTAACATCCCCCCTGAGACGGGCCGGGAAGCGGACTATCTGGCGAAGGCCATGGCAAACCATAAGCTGTGCGGTGACGGCCCTCTGACGAAGGCCTGCCACGCCCTGATGGAGGAGACCTTCCACGCGGAAAAGGTTCTCCTGACCACCTCCGGCACCAGCGCCCTGGAGATGGCCGCCCTGCTGTGCAACCTGGAGCCGGGGGATGAGGTCATTATGCCCTCCTACACCTTCGTCTCCACGGCGGACGCCTTTGTGCAGCGGGGGGCCAAGGTGGTGTTTGTGGACATCCGCCCGGACACCTTGAATATTGACGAGACGAAAATCGAGGCCGCCATTACCGACAAGACCAGGGCCATCTGCGTGGTGCATTACGCTGGTGTGGCCTGCGAGATGGACACCATTCTGGACATCGCCCATCGCCACGGCCTGAAGGTGGTGGAGGACGCCGCCCAGGGGGTCAACGCCTACTACAAGGGCAAGGCCCTGGGCACCATTGGCGACTATGGCTGCTACAGCTTCCATGAGACGAAGAACTACACCATGGGCGAGGGCGGCGCCGTCGTGGTCAACCACCCCGAGGACATCGAGCGGGCGGAAATTTACCGGGAGAAGGGCACCAACCGCTCCAAATTCCTCCGGGGCCAGCTGGACAAATATACCTGGGTGGACTATGGCTCCTCCTACCTGCCCTCGGAGCTGAACGCCGCCTATCTGCTGCCCCAGCTGGAGGATATGGAGGAAATCAACAATGACCGGCTGGCCTCCTGGAACCGCTATTACGCTGCCCTGCTGCCCCTGGCTCAGGCGGGGAAGGTGGAGCTGCCGGTGATTCCGGAGGGCTGCGTCCACAATGCCCATATGTTCTATATCAAGTGCCGGGACATTGAGGAGCGCACCGCCCTGATTGCCTTCCTGAAGGAGCGGAATATCTCCTCCGTGTTCCACTATATCCCCCTGCACAGCGCCCCCGCCGGAAAGCGGTTTGGCCGCTTTCACGGGGAGGACGTGTACACCACCAGAGAGTCGGAGCGTCTGGCCCGCCTGCCCATGTACTACCATCTGACCGAGGCGGACTGCCTGACCGTGGTGCAGGCCATCTATGACTTCTACGGCGTCCCATATTCTTCCGAAGAGAAAGATTGATGCCCCAGGCATCCAAGGAGGAACCTATGCAGCTTATCAGCTTTATCATCCCCTGCTACGCCAGCGAGGGGTCGGTGGCCCTGGTCATGGACGAGATTCGTTCTGTTGTGGCCCAGCGGCCGGAGTTTGACTATGAAATCATTGCGGTGAACGACTGCTCCCCCGACGGCGTGTGGCAGGTGCTGTGCGCCCAGGCGGACAGCGACCCCAAGGTGAAGGTCATCGACCTGGCGAAGAACGGCGGGCGGCACAACGCCCTGCTTTGCGGCTGCCACTACGCCAGGGGCGAGTATGTGGTGCTGATCGATGACGACCAGCAGTGCCCCTGTGACCGGCTGTGGGACTTGATGGCCCCGGTGGAGAGCGGGGCCTATGACGCCGCCTTTGCCCGCTACCCGAAAAAGGCCCAGTCCGCCCTGAAAAACTTTGGCAGCAAGGTCAACGACCTGGTGTCCAACTGGCTGCTGGAGAAGGATAAGGATTTGAAGTTCTCCAACTTCACCGTTATGCGGCAGTTCGTCGTGCAGGAGATGATTCGCTATCAGAACCCCTACCCCTACATTTCCGGCCTGATTCACCGCGCCACCAGCCGCATCGCCAACGTGGACATGGAGGAGCGGGAGCGCACCATCGGCGTGGGGCATTACACCTTCAAGAAGTCCTTTGCCCTGTGGATGAACAATCTGACCGCCTTCTCCGTGAAACCGCTGCGGCTGGCCACCAGCTGCGGTGTGCTGTGCGCGTTGATTGGCGTCATTATGGCGCTCTACACCATTATCCACAAGCTGGTGAATCCCAGCATTGCCGCCGGGTACAGCTCCCTGATGGCGGTGGTTCTGTTCCTGGGGGGTATGGTGATGTTCCTGCTGGGGCTGATTGGCGAGTACATCGGCCGCATTTACATCTGCCTGAACAATTCCTCGCAGTACGTCATCCGGGAGAGCCGCAACCTCCGGGAGGTTGGAAAGGACAGTGAGTTCCAGTGAAAAAGCTGCTGATTTTAGGGGCCGGTATCTATCAGGTGCCCCTGATTCAAAAGGCGAAGGAGATGGGCCTCTATACCATCGTGGCCAGCATCCCCGGCAAATATCCCGGCTTCGCCCTGGCTGACCGGGTGGTATATGAGAACACGGTGGACCAGGAGGCCATGCTCCGGGTGGCCAGGGAGGAGCAGGTGGACGGCGTGGTGGTCTGCGGGACGGACGTCTGCGTCCCCACCCAGGGCTATCTGTGCGACACCCTGGGGCTGACCGGCCCCAGCCTCCAGGCCGCCATGGCCGCCCAGGACAAGGCGCTGATGAAGGCCGCCTTCGCCAGAGAGGGCGTGCGCACCGCCCGCTTCGTCTATGCGGACATTGCCGACGCGAACCCCCAGGCCCTGTGTGAGGACATCGGTTATCCGGTGATTTTCAAGAGCGTGGACTCCTCCGGCAGCCGGGGCATCACCCGGGTGGACGGGCCGGAGGACATCCCCTACGCCTACCAGCAGGTGGTGGAGAACACCCGCTCCAGCCAGTACCTCATTGAGGAGTTCCTGGTGGGGGAGGAGTTCGGCGCACAGGCGTTCATCTACGGCGGCAAGCTGAAATTCGTCCTGCCCCACGGCGACTATGTGTTCCACGGGGATACCGGCGTGCCGGTGGGCCACTTCGCCCCCTATAACATGGGGCCGGATATCGTAGCTGATGCGGAGGAGCAGCTGCAAAAGGCCGTCACCGCTATGGGCATCGATAACTGCGCCATCAACGCCGACTTCATCCTGTGCCGGGGCAAAGCCTATGTGCTGGAAATCGGCGCCCGGGCCGGAGCCACCTGCCTGGTGGAAATGACCGGCATTTACTACGGCTTTGACTACTATGAAAAAATCATCCAGGCCAGCTTGGGTGTGGAGCCGGACTTCACCCCTGTGCTGGAGCATGGCCAGCCCAATGCGGAGATGCTGTTCCAGTCGGATAAGACCGGCACCATCACAGCTATCGACCTGGGGGAACAGGACGACCCCCGCATTGTAAACCTCGCCATGGACTACGGCGTGGGCGACCATATTCGCAAATTCGCCAAAGGCCCTGACCGCATCGGGCAAATTATCGCCGTGGCGGACTCCGTGGAGGAGGCCAAGGCGGCGCTGGACGCGGCCATGGCGAAGGTGCGCGTCACTGTGGCAGAGGACTAACTGCCTGTAAAAGCGGAATAGGAAGAAGGAGCAAGGAGCATGAGTTATCAATCTGACCGAAAGCTGGAAAACGTCTATACGCTGCAACACTATTGCTCGCTGTACCACAGACCGGTGCAGGCCAAGGACTATGCGTCAGTGGCCGCCACACAGAACCGGAAGGTACACGCCCTGATGGAGGCGGCCTGGAACGTTCCGTTCTACCGGGCGCGGTTTGAAGCCAGCGGCACCACACCGGAGGACTATCACACCGCCGCCGACCTGTACAAGTTCCCTGTGCTGACCAAGGCAGACCTCCGCACCTGGATGGATGAGGAGGCGGCCCAGCACCCGGAGAAGTATCAATACTGGCACGTCGCCCCCACCTCCGGCTCCACCGGCGCGCCGCTACGCACCCTGTTCTCCCCTAAGGAGAACGCCTGGGTCACTGCCAACTGGCTGCGGGTGCTGTCCCTCCCCGGCTACAACCCCTTCACCGGCAAGACCATGTGCCGCCCCAACACCCTCCACGGCGGCGGTAGCGGGGAGGACTCCATCATCCAGCGGGTGGGTATCCTCCAGCGGAAGCAGATGTCCGACGCCCTGAAGCACCACATGACCAGCGCTCAGCTCCTCCAGGAAATCAACGATTACCAGCCCGACTTCCTGTATAACCACACCAACGTGCTGGTGCGCATTGCCGCCTATGCGAAGAAGCACAACGTTCCGGTTCACCAGCCCAAGTTCTACGCCCCCATCAGCGAGGGCATTGACGATTCTTCCCGCGGGCTGCTGAAGGAGGTCTTTGGCCCCGGCCTGGTGGATTCCTACGGCCTCAGCGAGACGGGAGCCTGTATCTCCCGGGTGCCCGGCCAGGAGGACTACCAGGTGAACAGCGACACCCATGTGGTGAACATCTACAACGCCACCCTCTCCGGCCCCGCCGACAGCGGCCCCGCTGTCATCACCCCCCTGTTCAAAACCGACCTGCCCCTCATCAACTACGTCTCCGGCGACAGCATGGATACCTACCTCCAGGGCGGCCTGCGCTTCGTGAAGCGCATCAAGGGCCGCATGAACGACGTTATCCGCCACAAGGACGGCTCCGTGACCGAGTGGGGCAACGTGGCCGTGGTGATGAACTACATCCTGGAGGTGGTGCAGTACCGTGTGGTGCAGGAGGACTATGAAAACATCACCCTTTTGATGGTGCGCAATCCCTCCGTCCCGGAGAGCGAGCAGCCCAGGGTGGAGGCCGCCATCCAGGAGAAGCTGGGAGACGTCCTCCGCGGCGAGTTTACCCTGGCCTTCCGATGGATGGAGGAGATTCCTGAGGATCCCAACGGCAAGCTGCGCATCATCGTCAGCAAGATTCCAAAGAATGGCTGACGCGCATTGACAGGAGAACCCTATGATCGATGAATTTTTATCCAAGAAACGCAACGTCTATATCCTGGCGTTTATCGCCATCTTCTTTGAGAGCCTGACCTCCCCCTGCCTGAAAATGGGGGGGAAGTACGACTTCCTCTCCCTGCCCTACCTGGCCTGGTTCGGCGTGGCAGTGGCGCTGCTGGCAGGCTACGCCGTGGTGTGGCAGCTGATTTTGGAGCGCCTGCCCCTGACCACCGCCTACCTGCGCAAGGGCATCAGCTATATTCTGGTGTTCATCTGGGCCGCACTGCTGTTCCAGGAGGTCATTACGGTGCAGCAAATCGTGGGCATTATCGTGATTATCATTGGAATGGTGGTGAGCATGAGCGATGGATTCTAGCGTCTTTACTGCCAGCGTCTGCTACGGCTGCGCATTTATCTCCGTGCTGGTGTCCTCCGCCAGCCAAATCCTGCTGAAGCAGCAGGCCAATGACGAGACGAAGCGGAAGGGCTTCATCTGGAAGTTCCTGAACTGGCGGGTCATCGTGGCTTACGGGTTTCTGTTCCTGTCCCTGGCGCTGAACCAGGTGGCGCTGATTCAGGTGCCCGTCTCCGTGCTGCCCTGCATCACCGCCACCAGCTTCCTGTGGATCTTCCTGTTCAGCGCCCTCTTTTTGAAGGAGAAGCCCACCCGGCGCAAGGTGCTGGGGGTCATCATCATCCTGGCAGGCGTTGCCATTTCCAGACTGTAATTGTAAGGAGGCCATCTCATGGCACAAGAAAAGGTAAATCTGCACACCCAGAGCCTGGTCGCCGCCATCCAATCCTTCAAGGCGGAGCAGAGCCAGGAGCATAACCAGGCGCTGACTTTGGCACTGACCGACCCGGCGGTGCGCTTCCTCCTGCCCCTGGGGGAGGACGGGAAGAGCATTATGATGCTGAACACCCCGGACGGGCGGCGCTTCTTCCCCGCTTACACCAGCGGGGCCGAGGCCCAGAAGAATAAGCTGCTGACGAAGAAGAGCCGCGCCATCGCCGCCACGTTGGAGCGCTATGGGGAGCTGCTGGAGCAGAATGAGTCGGTTGTCGGCCTCATCATCGACCCCCAGGGGCTGAACTTCCCCCTGACACGGGAGACGGTGCTGAAGCTTCGCCTGCCCAAGCTGGACAACAGCAAGGTGCTGGACACCATCGCCGCCTGGAAGGAGGACAAGAGCCAGGAGCACAGCGTGCAAATCACCCTGGCCCTCCTGGAGGACGAGACCCGCTTCCTGATGCCCATGGGGGCTGGGGGCAAGGGCGTCCTGATGCTGAAAAACCCGGAGGGGAAGGAGTTCCTGGCGGCCTATACCAGCCTGGAGGAGGCCCGGAAAGACCCCTCCGTCACGGAGGAAAACCGCCTGACCGCTCTGAACCTGGCGGGCTACAGTGCCTTGCTGGAGAAGGCGGAGGCCATCAGCGGCGTCGTCATCGACCCCCGCTCCGTCAACTTCGCCCTGTCCAGAGACATGGTGCTGCGCCTCAAGGCCCAGAAGGAGGCCCAGGACAAGCTGCCGAAAGGCCCCATGAAGGTGATGACCCCCAAGGAGACCATCCAGAACGACATGACCAGGGCCGTGGGCAAGGAGCTGTACAAAATCCCCGAGGTGGATTCCTGCTACCTCCGCATCACCCAGCGGGGCGAGGGGGAGGAGGCCGTCCGGGGCTGGCTCTTCGTGGTGGAGTACTACGGGGAGGACTATGCCGACGTCTGCCGCACCATCTTTGAAACCTGCAAGCCCTTCCTGAACCCGGAGGATACCCGGGTGGAGTTCACCCAGCTGGACAGCGAGCTGGGCCAGCAGGTCACGCAGCAGGGCGACCCCTTCTTCCGCCGCCAAATGCTGTGGGTGTGACCCATTCTAAAATTGCAAAAAAAACGCTCCCACCCCAAACGGGGTGGGAGCGTTTGCGTTACCCTTCCTCGGCATCCGCGCCGGGGTTTACCATGCCCTTCAGCAGCTTGCCTGCCTTGAACTGCACCACCCGATGGGCGGGTACGTCCACCGGTTCCCCGGTGGACAGGTTGCGGCCCAGGTGGGCGGCCCGTTCCTTGGTCAGGAAGGTACCGAAGCCTGTCAGCTGCACCTTGCCCTCCTCGGCCAGCGTCCGGCTGATGATGCCCAGGGCGGCATCCAGGGCGGCGGCGACATCCTTATTGGTCAGGCCGGTCTCCGCGGCCACGGCTTTTGTCAGTTCCGTCTTTGTCATTTGCATTCCTCTCTTTCCTTTACCTTATCCCAAAGTTTAACCAGTTCCGCGGAAGATATGTCCTGCAAATCAACGTCCCCGCCGACTGCTCCATGGCTGCGAAGCGGCGGATGAACTTCTCCGTGGCGGCGTGGAGCAGGGCCTCCGGATCCTCCCCGGCGTACCGGGCCACGTTGACGGCGGCAAAGAGCAGATCCCCCAGCTCCTCCGCCAGCCGCTCCCGGCCCTCCCGGTCTGTCACGGCGGCCTGCACCTCCTGGGCCTCCTCCGTCACCTTGCCCACGGCGTCCTCCAGGCAGGCCCACCGAAAACCGGCCTTGGCAGCCTTCTTCTGCACCTTCTCCGCCCGCCACAGGGCCGGCAGGGTGCGGGCCACGGCATTCAGCGTGTCGGTATAGGTGGTCTGGTGCTTCTCCTGGCGCTTCAGCGCGTCCCAGTTTTGCAGCACCTCCCCTGTGCCGGAGACTGCCGTCTCCCCAAAGACGTGGGGGTGGCGGAAAATCATCTTTTTCGCGGCGCAGTCGGCCACGTCGTCCAGGTCGAAGTGGCCCGCGTCCGCCTCGATGTCCGCATGGAACACCACCTGGAGCAGCACGTCCCCCAGCTCCTCCTCCATGCCGGGGAGGCTCTCCTGGTCGATGGCCTCGGCCAGTTCACAGCACTCCTCCAGCAAATCTCGGCGGATGGACTGATGGGTCTGCTCCTGGTCCCAGGGGCAGCCGCCCTCGTGGCGGAGGATGTGAATGATTGCCCGGAAGTCCTCCAGGGTGTAACGGTCTTTCTGGGTGTATTCTACCATTTCCGGCCCTCCCGCTCAGTGAATGTGCAGGAGCCTGCTGATTTTGTCCCCCTTGGGCATCAGGCTCATATCGTCTTTCGTCAGTGTCCCCAGCAGGAGCAGCAGGGCGAAGTACACCACCACCGCCATCAGAATGGCGGCCAACAGGCTGACGGTGTTCCCCGCCACCCGGCTGACCATGCCGTAGACCGCCCAGGCCGCCGCCCCCATGACGATGGCGGAAATCAGCGGCTTTGCCAGCAGGCTGGCATAGGAGGGGCAGCCCCGGACGATGCGCCGGACGATGCAGAGATCCAGCGTGGCCACGATGGCGTAGCAGATGCAGGTGCCCACCGGGGAACCGTAGATGTTGATGCTGGCGTTGCCTACCATCACATAGTCAAAAATCACCATCAGGATACCGCCAATCAGCATGGTGACGATGGGCAGATTCAGGATGCCGTGGCTCTGCATGATGCTGTTGCACACCAGGGTCAGGCAGACGAAGATAGAGGCCACCCCCAGGATGGAGAGGATGGTACCGGCCACCTCCAGGTCGTAGCTGGGGAACAGCAGCTGGACGATGGGCTTCCCCAGCACCAGCATACCGATGCCGCAGGGGAAGGCCAAAATCCCCGCCATTTTCAGGGAGGAGCCCACCACCTTGGCCGCCCCCTTCTTATCCTTCCGGGTGAAGCACACCGTCACCGCCGGAATCACCGACGCGGTGATGGCCACCATCAGGGAGGAAGGGATTTGGTACACCGTCTGAACGATGTTGTAGTTGCCCATCAGGGAGGTGGCGGCGTCCTCCGTCAGCATCAGTCCGGCGTTTTGCAGCCGTCCCATGACGATGGAGTTATCCACTGCCGTGATGATGGAGGTGGCGGAGGAGGTCAGGGTGATGGGCACCGCCAGCTGCAAACAGGTTTTCAGGATGCGCTGATTGCTGCTGACCGTCCGGTCTGTCCCTTCCGGCTCCTGCCGCCGATAGTGGAGAAACTCCACCACCATATACACGAGGGCCACCAACTCCGAAACGGTGACGCCCACAATGGCGCCTGCCGCGCCCACATAGTCCTCCATGCCCAGCACCTGCATCAGGTACCAGGCCAGAGTCAGGCCCACCACCAGCTTGAACAGGGCCTCCAAAATCTGGCTCACCGAGGAGGGGGTCATGTTCTGATGCCCCTGGGCGTAGCCCCGGAAGCAGGCCAGGCCGCACACCAGGGCCACCGAGGGGGCCAGGGCCCGCATACTCAGGGCGGACTTGCTGTTGTTCATCAGCCCGGCGAAGGTATCCGCCGCGAAGAACATGACCAGGGAGCAGAGGATGCCGATGGCCATGAAGAACACAAAGCTGATGCGGAACACCTTGTGGGCCTCCCGCTGCCGCCCCAGGGCAGTGGCCTGGGAAATCATCTTGGACAGGGCCACCGGAATGCCTGCCGTAGAAATCATCAGCAGGATGTTGAAGATGTTAAAGGCCGCCGTAAAGTCCGCGTAGCCGCTGGAACCCAGAATGTTGCCCAGCGGAATCTTGTAAAACATACTGATGATTTTGACGAGCACGATGCCCCCCGCCAGGATGGCCGCCCCTCCGAAGAAGGACGTGGACTTTTGCTGCTGTTTCTGCTCAGACATATGCTATGCTCCTTGCTGTTTCAATCACTGCGCCGCAGACGGCTGCCTCTTCCAGTTTATCCCAAACCGGGGCAAAAAAGACATCCCATTCCGGGCTGTGCGCCCCCCAAAATATATCTATGACATTTTAACGCGTCCCGCCTGAAAAATCAACGGTTTCCGGGAAAAAAGCGGCGTTTTCCCGCCCGTTCAAAACCACTTTTTCAGCCGTTTGCGGAACACCCGCACCAGCCGGGGCAGCAGCAGCCTGTCCTCCACCCAGAACAGGACGTTGCCGAAGGCCAGCATGACCCCCAGTAGCCAGGGCTGGAGCAGCGCCTCCTCCAGCCCCAGGAAGGGGATCAGCGCCGCATAGGTGGCCACGGCGGAGCCGTTGAACAGGGTCAGCTTTGCCAGCAGCCCGCCCAGCCGGGGCAGCCGGTCCAGGTGGGGCTTCACCGCCGGGTACCAGCCGAAGATGGTCAGGTAGACTACGGACAGCTCCCGGTCCGTCACCAGCAGCAGGGCCAGCAGGCCGGTGGCCAGCCACATGGTCAGCGCCGTTTTCGTGCCGTAGGCCTCCTGCACCATGGCCACCAGCAGCGCCGCCAGCAGCGGGGCGGCGTAGGTGCCTACGCCGGTGAAGCCCAGCGTCAGCATCAGCACCACTCCCAGGGCTGTCAGCAGGGAGCAGCGGGCCAGAACCCGGGTCTGCCGCCTCATAGTTCCCACGCTTCCCGGGCTTCCGTCTGCCGGAGCTGCCCTTCCACGCAGGCACGGAAGCCGTCAAAGGCGTTGGGGATGGGGTAGCGCTCCTCCAGCGCTGCCCGGTCAGCCCACACCCAGCCCTCCGGCAGAGCCTCCCCGGATGGGAATACCTGCACCGACTGCATATGCCACTCGATATGGGTGAAGATGTGCCTGGCCCTGGGGCCGTCCAGGGTGGCGGCGTCCGCCATGCCCCATTGAGCCAGGGCGTCCTCCCGGTCGTCCGTCACATTGGGGAACTCCCACAGGCCCCGGAGGAGGCCCTTATCCGGCCTGCGCCGGAGGGCCACCTTCCCCGCCCGGAAAATCAGGTACACCGTCCGCCCCTCCACCTTCCGCTGCTTTTTGGGGGGCTTCACCGGCAGGGCGTCGATGGTTCCCTCCCGGCGTGCGGCGCACAGCGTCTGCCACGGGCAGCGCTCGCACTCCGGTGCGCCGTTGGGCAGGCAGACCAGCGCCCCCAGCTCCATCAGCGCCTGGTTGAAGGCCCCCGGCAGGTTTTGGGGCATGACCGCCGCCAGGGCGGAACGGATGCGGGCCTTCGTCTCCGGCTTCGTGATGTCCCCGGTATCCCCGGTGAGGCGGGTGACTACCCGCAGCACGTTGCCGTCCACGGCGGGCACCGCCTCCCCAAAGGCGATGGAGGCGATGGCCCCGGCGGTGTAGTCCCCCACACCGGCCAGGGTCAGCAGTTCCCTGTAGGTATCAGGGAACACGCCGCCCCGGTCATAGACGATTTGCCGGGCCGCCTTTTGCAGGTTCCGCGCCCGGTTGTAGTACCCCAGGCCCTGCCACAGCTTCAGCAGCTCGTCCTCCTCCACGTCGGCCAGCGCCTCCACCGTGGGCAGCGCCGCCATGAAGCGGGCGAAGTAGCCCAGCACCGCTGCCACCCGGGTCTGCTGGAGCATGATTTCCGACACCCACACCCGGTAAGGGGTGGGGTCGCTCCGCCAGGGCAGCTCCCTGGCGTTGTCGTGAAACCAGCTTATGAGGGGAAGCACCGCTGGGCGCAGCCGTTCTTCCAAATCCATTCCGCTTACCTCCTGCCTGTTCCCCCTATTATATCTGCCCGGAGGGAAAAATGCAATGCCGTTGACAAATCCGGGCGCTTTATGCTACAATAAAGCCTGCAAAGGAGCTGCCTGCCGACCCAGACGGCGGGTTCCTCCGGCATAGCTGCGGGCGTGACGGAATTGGTAGACGTGCAAGATTTAGGTTCTTGTGTCGCAAGGCGTGTGGGTTCGAGTCCCTTCGCCCGCACCACCACCGGACGCCGATTTTGATACCGCAGGTATCGGAATCGGCGTCCGGCTTTTATTTCTCCTCACGGTCAGCAGATCCTCCGGGCCAGCTTCAAAATCAGGGCGGTCTCTTCCTCCGTCCCGACGGGGTCGGGCGCAGTCAGCCATTCCTGGAGGAGCTGATAGGAACCGTAGGTCACGAAAGAAATGCGGGCGCAGCGCTCCGCCTCGCTCTCCACATCGGAGAGCTTTTCACTGAGCAGCATCTCGATGTTCGGCAGGGAGAACAGCCGCTGCGCGAAGTCCGTCCCCACCGCATTCTGCATCAGCAGCAGCGTCAAGGTTCGGTTTTCCATGGCATAGTCGAGGCACAGTTCCACCCGCCGCTGTACCCCCTCCTGGTCGTAGGGGGAGACATTCTGGAGCCGTTCCTCCAGCTGGGCCAGGAAGTCCTCCGTCAGCTCCGCCAGTACGTCGTACTGGTTGCCGAAGTGATGGTAAAAGGTGCTGCGGTTGATGTCCGCAAGGCGGCACAGCTCGGAGATGGAGATTTGGTGAATCGCCTTCTCCTGCATCAGATGGATGAAGGCACTGTAAATCCTCCGTTTTGTTGCCAAAACACGCTGTTCATACAGCTGTTTCATACTGCCGCCCCCATAATCCACAGTTTTGCCCCATCTGTCGGTTGCAAAATCGACAGATGTTGCCTATAATACTAAGGAACCTCCGAACAAATGCACTTCGGTGCCTTGCGGTAAATTTGCGCCATAAATGCGTTGCAAAATCTTGAAATCCGTCAGGATTACCCTCAAGGGGTATGCCCGCGCCTAACGGCGCTCCTGATCCTGCGCTTTTGCGCCTTTTTCTGAAGCGCAGGCCGAATGGCCAATTCCTCTTATGCGCGAATGCAGGGAGCAATGGCCGTAGGCCATGCGAATCGCAGGCGCAAATTTCCTCGCAATCCGCTCTCGTCCATTTATTCAGAGGTTCCCTAACATATTTGATAGCGTAAGGCAAGGTGGGTTTTATGGAGTATATTTGGTACATCATCGCGGCGCTGGGCGCGGGGATAGGCACCGGGCTGGCCGGATTGTCTGCGGCTACGGTGATGGTGCCCATCCTCATCGTCCTCTGTCCGTCCTTCAGTGGGGAGTACGGGGCCTATCAGGCCACGGCCATCGCCCTGGCCTCGGACATCCTCGGCTCCGCCGTGACGACCTCCGTTTACGCGAAAAATAAGCGTATCGACCTCCGGCACGGCTGGGTGATGATGGCCTGCATCATCTCCCTCAGCGCCGTGGGCAGCTACGCCGCCTACTTGGTGGGGAACGTGGTGCTGGGCGGGTTC
The DNA here is from genome assembly GCA_021200895.1 of Clostridiales bacterium. Lineage (GTDB taxonomy): Bacteria > Bacillota > Clostridia > Oscillospirales > Oscillospiraceae > Onthomonas. The sequence goes on from JAJQFX010000236.1 coordinate 14,677, forward strand.
ACCCTGATTCTGACCTTCGGCATCGGCATCCGCTTCCTGGTGAAGCCGGACACGTCCAAGTCCGGGGCGGACACCTCCAACGTGCGCTTGGGCTGGAAGGAAATTCTCATCTCCCTGTTCTTCGGCCTGACCATCGGCTTCGGCACCGGCTTTGTGGGCACCGGCGGGGGCATGATGATGCTGGTGGTGTTTACCGCCTTCCTGGGGTATGACCTGAAAACCGCCGTGGGCACCAGCACCTTCATTATGACCTTCACCGCCCTGATCGGCTTCATCAGCCACTCCCTGATTCACCCCGCCATCGTCCTGGAGTGGTGGAACGTGCTGCTGGTCTGCATCATCACCGCCACGGCGGCTTCGCTGATTTCCGCCCAGTTTGCCAACCGGGTCAACAGCAAAACCGTGGGCCGGGTGACCGGCGTGATCCTGACACTGCTGGGCGGGGCCATGATTTACCTGAACTACTTCCGGGACATGACCTTCCCGCCCCTGGTTCAGGAGATGGGGCACACCCTGGTGGTGCTGCTGGTATTCCTGGTGATTGCCGTGTGCCTGGCGCTGCTGGCCTTCCGGTTCCTGCACATTGACGGGGAGGCCCGGCGCAAGGTGCTGCATACGATTGCCTTCCTCATCATCCTGGTCCTGCTGCCGGCTTCGGAGCATTGGTATGTGCCAACGCTGCTGTGCGTCCTGTTCATAGCGGTGGTCTATCCGGTGCTGAAGCTCTGCGAGACGAAGCAGGCTTACACTGACCTGTTTCAGGAGCGTACCGCCGGTGAGGTGCGGGGCAGCCTGGTGCTGCTGTTCGGGACGGCTGCGGTGCTGATTGCGCTGTTCTGGGGTGCACTGGAGTCGGAGCTGACCGTCCTGGCGGCGGTTCTGGCCTGGGGGTTGGGGGACGAGGCCGCCGCCCTGGTGGGCAAGCGTTTTGGCCGCCACAAGCTGGGCTGGCGCTTTGCCGACAGCCACAAGTCCTATGAGGGCAGCGGCGCCATGCTGTGCGTCTCCTTCCTGGCGGTGCTGGTGACGCTGACCGTGGGCGGCGTTCCACTGACTGCTGCGGTTTTGACGGCGCTGGTCAGCGCCGCCGGGGCGACGGCGACGGAGGCCGTCACCAGGCGGGGGTATGACACTGTGACGGTGCCCTGCGTGGCGGCTATCCTCATTTGGCTGATGGCGGTGTGACAGGCGGAAATGGTGGCTCATAGGCACGGAAATCAATTTTGAAATCCATTTCACATAGAAACCCCTCCACCGGCTGTCGCCGGTTCCCCTCTGCTGTCAAGCGGCATTTCCGCTACCGCTCTCTACTCTTTCAGGGGCGGCAAGAAGTTGTTGTAATCACTACGTCATTAGCGCCCCTGAAAGGGGAGCTGTCAGCGAAGCTGACCGAGGGGTGAGAAGGCCAGACTGAGGGGGTTCTTTGGTACCCTTGACCAAAACCCGATTTCCATGTTTCCTCCGAAGTTT
>JAJQFX010000004.1 GCA_021200895.1 Clostridiales bacterium
CAATGACACGGGGATTTTCAGTCCCCTGCTCTACCAACTGAGCTACAGAGGCATATCCATGCCAGCGGCATGGAAAAATGGCGACCCGGAACAGGCTCGAACTGTCGACCTCCAGCGTGACAGGCTGGCGTTCTAACCAACTGAACTACCGGGCCATTTCAAAAAAGCTGAGACAAATGGTGGGAACAATAGGACTCGAACCTATGACCCCCTGCTTGTAAGGCAGGTGCTCTAACCAGCTGAGCTATGCTCCCACGCCAGTCGTTTGTCAGGTTCGCGCTTGCGTCCTGCACTCAGCAAGGATTATTATACCCATTCTCCCGCCGTTTGTCAACTGCTTTTTTTGAAACTTTCGGGTTTCCGAGTTAGAGTTGGCTGGCCAGCTGCCGCAGTTCCTCCCCGGAGAAGGCGTACTCCTTCCCGCAGAACTGGCAGCTCAAGGTGCAGCCGTCCTGCTCCCGGACGATGTCCTCCAGCTCCTGCTTCCCCAGGCTGATGAGGGCGCGGGACACCCGCTCCCGGCTGCAATCGCAGCGGTAGGCCACCGGGACTGTCTCCAGCACCTCCACCTCAAATTCGGACAAAATCTCCTGCACCAGCGCCAGCGGGGTGACGCCCTTTGCGAAATGCTCCGTCACATAGCCGCTTTTGCGGACGCCCCGCTCCACCTTGTCAATGACGGCGTCGTCCGCGCCGGGGAGAAGCTGAATCAGGTAGCCCCCCGCTGCTTTCACGGTCAGGTCGGTGTCCACCAGCACCCCCAGGGCGCAGGCCGTGGGGAACTGCTCGCTGGTGGCGAAGTAGGCCGTCAAATCCTCGGCGATTTCCCCGCTGACCAGAGGCACCTGGCCCACATAGGGTTCCCGCATCCCCAGGTCCTTGATGACGGTCAGGGTGCCGTCCCGGCCCACTGCGCCGCCCACGTCCAGCTTTTGCAGGTCGTTCAGGGGCAGCATCACTTTGGGATTCTGGACATAGCCCCGCACGTCGCCGCTGGCCTCCGCCACGCAGGTGATGGTTCCCAGAGGGCCGCCCCCTTTGAACTGGAGGGTGACAGAGTTGTCCTCCCCCTTAAGCTGGTTGCCCATCATGGACGCGCCCATCAGCGCCCGGCCTAGGGCCGCCGTGGCCACCGGCGTGGTGCTGTGAATTTGCCGGGCCTGCTCCACCATCTCCCGTCCGGTGATGGCGGAGGCCATCACGGCCCCGTCGGAGGTAATTACCCTTACGATTTCATCTGCCATGGTTGATTCTCCTTAGCCGCGGCGCTCCGCCGCGAAATACTGCCGGGCCTGTTCTGCGTTGCGCAGCACCTCGGCGGTCAGTTCCTCCACGCTGTCAAAGCGCCGCTCCCCTCTCAGGTGGCTGTAGAACTCCATCCGCACCCGCTTCCCGTACAAATTGCCGTGGAAGTCCAGGATATAGCCCTCCACCGTAACGGTGCCGGAGCTGTCCACCGTGGGGCGGACGCCCACATTGGTCACGGCGATTTGGGCGGAGGCGTCGTCGTCCGCGTCCAGATAGACCTTTGTGGTGTACACCCCGTAGGCGGGCACCGCCACCTCCGGCGGGATGGTCAGGTTCACCGTGGGGAAGCCCAGCCGGGAGCCCAGGTGCTTGCCGGGGTTCACCGTCTGAATCAGGGTGTGAGGGTGGCCCAGGCAGCGGTTGGCCTCCTCCATGCGGCCCTCCGCCAGCAGCTGGCGAATCACCGTGGAGTGTACCTGCACCCCGTCCACCGAAACCATGTCCACGATTTCACAGCCCACGCCCAGTTCTGCGCAGGCGTCCCGGAGCCGCTGGGCGTCCCCGGCACCCCGGTCGCCAAAGCGGAAGTCCCTGCCGCAGACCACATAGGCCGCCCCCAGGGTGCCGATCAGGTAGTCCGTCACAAAGCTGCGCCAGGGCATATGCATTATGGCCTCGTCAAAGTGGGCCAGAATCACCTCGTCGATTTGGTAGTAGTGCTGCATCAGCCACACCCTATCCTCCGTGGTGTTGATCATAGGCACCGCTTTCCCGCTGACCAGGCTGCCGGGGTGGGCATCGAAGCTCATGACGGCGGCGGGCAATCCCAGCTCCTCCGCCTTCCGCTTCACCGCCCGCAGCAGCGCCCCGTGGCCCAGGTGTACGCCGTCAAAAAAACCCAGGGCGATCACCCGTTGTCTCTTACTCAAATGGTTCACCTCATCTAATTTGCACCGGTTTCCACCGGGAAGAAGCTCTTGACGGTGCGCATCTCCCCGTTTTGGCACTGGCCCAGCATCAGGAACGTGCCGTCCGAGCCGTAGACCCGGCAGCGCCCCTCCGCTCCGTCAAAGGGGAAGGGGTTCCCGTTGCGGCACAGGGCCTCCAGCCGCCCCTCCACCTGAACGGAGGGATACCTTTGAAACAGACTGTCCACCGGGCGGAGCAGCGTCCCGGCCCGGCCTTCCTCCGCCGCCTGGGCTACGTCCTCCAGCGTCACCGCCTGGGCCAGAGTGAAGCCTGCCGCCTCGGTGCGCCGGAGGGAAGCCATCACCCCGCCGCAGCCCAGGGCTTGCCCGATGTCGTGGCACAGCGTCCGGATGTAGGTGCCCTTGGAGCAGCGGACGCGGAGGGTGTACTCCGCGCCGCCGACCTGTTCCACTACTTCCAGGGCGAAAATGGTGATGGCCCTGGGCTGGCGCTCCACCGTCCGCCCCTTCCGGGCCAGGTTGCAGAGCTTCTGGCCGTTCACCTTCAGGGCGGAGTACATGGGGGGCACCTGCAAAATCTCCCCCCGGAATTGGGGCAGCACAGCCTCTAAATCCGCCCCGGTGCAGACTGCGGGGGCGGTGGACAGCACCGCCCCCGTGGTGTCCTGAGTGTCGGTGGTCAGCCCCAGCCGCAGGGTGGCCAGGTACTCCTTCTCCCCGGACTCGGCAAACTCCACCGCCCGGGTGGCCCGCCCCACAAAGACGGGCAGCACCCCGGTGGCCATGGGGTCCAGCGTCCCGGCGTGGCCGATGCGCCGCTCCCCCAGCAGCCGCCGGAGCTTGGCGCATACGTCCATGCTGGTCCAGTCCGCCGGTTTGTCTATGACGATGATTCCGCTTGGCATAACGGGGTTCCTCGCTTTTCCGTTTCCGATTTGCTTTATCCCTGAAGCGTCCGCTCCACGGCGGCATAAGCCGCGTCCATGGCCTCTCCCAGCGTTTCGGCCTGGATGGAGGCCCCTGCCGCCGCCGTGTGTCCGCCGCCGCCGAACTGGGCGCAGACGCTGCTGGCGTTGATCCATGTGTCGTCGGCGCGGACGCTGAGCTTGAAGTCTCCCGGCGTCAGCTCCCGGACAAAGACGGCGCACCGCACCCCTTCGATGGTGGCGCAGAAGGAGGCCAGCTCCGAGCAGTCTGCGTCCGTAGCCCCCACGCTGGCCTTGTCCGCCAGGGTCAGGCCGCAGACGGCCACCCGTCCCTCCCGGTGGAAAGCCATGGAGGCCATCAGCATACTCTGGAGGGCCAACTCCTTCCGGCCTCTGGTCTGGAAGAAGTGCTTGTTCACCCGGCGGGCAAAGTCCCCCTGCTCCATCAGTTCCGCCGCGATGCGGTGGCTCTCCGGGGTGGTGCTGGAGTAGACGAAGCAGCCGTTGTCCGTGGTAATGGCCACATACAGCGCCCTGGCGATAGGCTCGCTCATCACCCCCAGCAGCCTGCAAATGCGGTAGATGATTTCCCCGCAGGCAGAGGCGGAGGCGTCCAGGCACAGGTTGGGAGCATAGCGGCGGTTGGAGCCGTGATGGTCGATGCAAAGCTCGCTTTTGCCCACAAATTGCTCGTAGCCTTCCGGGAAGAGCCCCTCGTCCGCAATGTCCACGCTGACGATATGCTCCGGCGTGTAGCCCTCCGGCGCCCACTGAAAGTCCAGATACTCCGGATAGTCCGGCGTGACCCCGGGGTTGGGCATCATCCACGCCGTCTTGCCCAGCGCCTGCAAGGCCAGGCACAGGGCGGTGGCGCTGCCCAGGGTGTCCCCGTCCGGGCGAACGTGGGTCAGCACCAGAAAGTTGTCCCGCTCCAGCAGCCAGCGGGCAGTCTCCTGTTCGGTCATGGTTGGCGGCTCCTTTCTCCGGCGCGGTTATTCCTCCGGCGTCTCCCCGGCGTCCTCCGCCTGGGCGGCCTTTTCCGCGTCCTGAGCAGAGATGTCGTTGATCATCTGAATGATGCGGCTGCCTCGTTCGATGGAGTCGTCCGCCACGAAGGTCAGCTCCGGCGTATACCGCAGGCTCATGTTCCGGCCCAGCTCCCGGCGCAGGAAGCCGGAGGCGGATTTCAGCCCCTTGATGACCTCCTTCACGTCCCGCTTATCCAGCGGGGAGACGTAAACGGTGCAGTAGCGCAGGTCGTTGGTAGTCTCCGTCCGGGTGATGGAAATCATTCCCTGCACCCGTGGGTCTTTTAAATTGCGGATCAGCTGGGAAAGCTCCTTGCGGATGTCCTCATTGATCCGGTCAATGCGATAGCTTGGCATAGTATTGTTCTCCTATAATATTATAATGAAGTCGATGCTGAAGCCGTCTGCCCGCCGTCGCCGTTGGTGCAGACGAAGAAGAGCCGCCCGTCCGACGCCTCCGGCGACCGTTCCTCCATGCCGCCGAACACCTGCACCTGGGCGAAGCCCGCCTCCCGCAGCATGGCCTCCAGAGCGGCGGGCTGCCAGGCCCGCTCCAGATGTTCCTCCTGCTCTCTGCGCCAGATGTTCCCGTCCCGCTCAAACAGATCCATGCCGTAGGTCAGCGTTTCCTCCTCAAAGGATGCCCGCCACAGGCAGAGGACATCCTCCGTTTCGTCCACAAAAATCTGGCCGTCCAGCCCCTGCATCCATTGAGGGGCCAGCACATCGAACAGGAAATAGCCCCCCGGCGCCAGGAAGGTGTGGACCCGCCGGAGGGCCTCCCGCAGTTCCCCCTCGTCGGTGACGTAGTTCAGACTGTCCAGGCTGCACACGCAGGCGTCCACAGTGCCGTATAAATCCAGCTGGCTGGCGGACTGGTTCAGCAGCAGGGGCGGCTCCTCCAGTTCCAGGTCGAAGGATTTCTCCATGGCCTCCGTCAGCATATCGGAGGACAGATCCGTTCCAATGGTGGAGTAGCCCTTCTGAGCCAGCAGGCAGGTCAGCGTGCCGGTGCCGCAGCAGAGGTCCAGCACCAGCTCCACCGGCACCTGGCTTCTCCCGAACCAGCGGAGGTACCAGTCCAGCCAGGCCCCATAGTCCACATCGCCGGTCAGGGCGTCATAGTACCGGGCCAGCCCTTCGTAGGCGCTCATGGCTCCTCCTGCTCTTCCTGCTCCAGGATGCGGGAAAGGACATCCTGATAGCCTCCGGCCCCATAGTTCAGCGCCCGGTTCACCCGGCTGATGGTGGCGCTGCTGGCTCCGGTTTTCTCCAGAATGTGATTGTAAATCATGCCCTGCTGCAACAGCACGGCCACGTCATACCGCTGCTCCATAGCCCGCAGCTCCGACACGGTGCATAAATCCTGAAAGAAACGATGACATTCATCCAAATCCTTTAACTCCAGAATGGCCTTGTACAGGCCCAGGCCCTCCTGCTTTCCGCTTACCTTGGACATGGGGCATCCTCCTTTTCCCGATAACTGCGGCGCAAACCGTCACTCTACAGCTTCACATTTTACCATCTTAAAGCGTGAAAGTAAAGCCTTCCCGCAATTTTTCCCTTCGGCGCAGTCTGCCGGGCAGACCGAAAAAATGGCTTGAAAAAACCTGAAAAAACGCTTGCATTTTCCCGAAGAACGTGGTATTATATTTAGCGGTCACAAGAGTGACCGGGATGTGCGGGCGTAGCTCAGTTGGATAGAGTGTTTGGCTACGAACCAAAAGGTCGGGGGTTCGAATCCCTTCGCCCGTACCAGAACGGACACCTGCTTCGATACGGTTCTGTATCAGAGCAGGTGTCTTTTTTTTGCCCGGCTTTCTCTGCATGGAACCACAGCGGAAAAGAGGCGTGTCGGTTGAAAACCATTTATTTCATCGGCGGAACGATGGGCGTAGGAAAGACGACGGTATGTCAGCGGCTCAAGCAGGAACTGACCGACTGCGTTTTCCTGGACGGGGACTGGTGCTGGGACGCAAACCCGTTTCAGGTCAATGAAGAGACAAAGACGATGGTTTTGGAGAACATCTGCTTCTTGCTCAACCAGTTCATCCATTGCTCCGCCTATCAAACGATCCTCTTTTGCTGGGTGATGCACGAGCAGGAAATCATCGATGCGATTCTCGAAAAGCTGGATACGGCAGACTGTAAGGTGAAAACCATATCGCTCCTGTGCAGTGAGCAGGCGCTTCGGGACAGACTGCTTGGCGATGTGCGGAAAGGAATCCGCCAGGCAGATGTGATAGAGCGAAGCGTTCAGCGGCTGCCCCTCTATCAGGGGCTGAACACGAAGAAAATCGACACATCGGGGAGAACCGTGGAACAAATCGTCAGGGAGATTCTGCTGGCGTAGCGGTTCGTATGCCCAAATCGAACGATGAGCGGCTGTTGCAGCCGCTCTTTTTTGCGCCCAGGAGGAGGAGAGTGACGTGTGCGCGGCAGGCTATGGTTTGGAAAATTGCAGGTGATACCCGTATAAAAATAGAGAAACCTCTTTTTCAAATATTCACATTTGATAAACCGTGACAGATAGCGTATGATGGCCTTAGGTAAAATAAATAATTTATATTGTATAATTGAGCGCGTAACACGTCTCACTTTACGGAGAACGAAGGTTGACGTCGTTCGCTCATATGGAACTTGTCCCGTTAGGAGGTAATTATGGAACAAAATCAATTCCTTGCGCACATCAGAAAAGAAACCTGTGCCAACGGACGCGAGGTGGAAATCACCCAGACAGTAGAAGCACACTGTCGGCAGACGGCAGATTACGCAGCCGATGCGTTGGACTGTGTTGGTTTGTCCCAGAGCGCCCGTTTGGCCGGACTGCTCCATGACTGCGGCAAGCTGACCCAGGCGTATCAAACCTACCTTATTCGCGCCTTTCATGGCGAACCGGTTCGTCGGGGCTCTGTCAACCACACCTTTGCCGGAGTGAGGCTTCTGTTGGAGCGGTATCATCAGGATGGGACAGAGATGTCAGATGTGGCGTGCGAGGTGCTGGCCCTGGCGGTAGGCAGTCACCACGGTTGGTTCGACTGCGTGGACGAACACCAAAAATCCGGCTTCCAGCACCGCCTGACCAAGGCGGACATCGGCTATGAGGAAGCGATAGGCAACCTTTTCCAACTAGGCATAACTCCGGCAGAGCTTGATTCTCTCTTTGAGGCGGCATCGGTGGAGCTGTGTCCTGCGTTGGAGCACACCTGTAACATGACGGGTGAGGACGTTGAGGACACCCAATATGATGCCGAAACGGCCTTTTATGCCGGGCTGCTGGTTCGTCTGATGCTTTCCGCTGTGGTGGAAGGTGACCGCCGGGATACGGCGGAATTTATGCAGGGGGTTCACTTTGCTCTTCGCCGGACAGATGAGGAACTGCGTAGCCTTTGGGGCGGTTGCCTGGCTAGAGTGGAGCAGAAGTTGGACGGGCTCCCCCATGACTCGGAAATTGACCGGGCAAGGCGGGAGATTTCAGACCGCTGCAAGGCTGGAGCTACTCTGCCCGGCGGCATCCTTCGCTTGAATGCTCCCACTGGCGGCGGCAAGACCCTGACCTCTCTCCGCTACGCCCTGGCCCACGCAGAGGCTGCCGGCAAGCGCCGCCTGATTTTTGTCTCGCCCCTGCTGACTATTTTAGACCAGAATGCCAGAGTGATTCGGGACTATGTCCAGGATGACAGCCTGATTTTGGAGCATCACTCCAATCTGGTGAGGGAGGAGAGCATCCCGGACGAGATGGATGAGCGGGAGCTGCTGATGGAAAACTGGGATGCCCCTATCATCATCACCACCCTGGTTCAGCTGTTGAACACCCTCTTTTCCGGAAAAAATGAGCGCAGTGCGCCGATTCCAGGCTCTGTGCGGCAGCGTCATCGTCATTGATGAGGTACAGACCGTGCCGGTGAAGCTGCTGTCTCTGTTCTCGCTGGCGGTAAGCTTTTTAGCTGAATTTTGTCAGGCCACGGTGGTGCTGTGTTCCTCCACTCAGCCGACCATGGAGCAGACCGCCCACCCGCTTCACGGCCCCGTCCGGGAGCTGCTACCCTATGACCCGGCGCTGTGGGCAGTTTTTCGCCGGACAGAGCTGCGGGACGGCAGCAGCGCCTCGTTGGACGAAATTGCCGACTTATCCCGGGAGCTGCTGGAGGAGGCGGACAGCCTGCTGGTGGTGTGCAACAAGAAGGACGAGGCGCAGACTCTGTTCCACAGCCTCAAGGGACTTGACGGGGCGTGCTTCCACCTGTCCGCCGCCATGTGTCCTGCTCATCGGCGAGACGTGCTGCAAGCCCTTGACGCATCCCTGGCACCTGAGGCAAAGGGCAAAACCCTGTGCGTCGCCACCCAGGTGGTAGAGGCGGGGGTGGACATCTCTTTTGCGCGGTGCCTGCGGTTTGCCGCTGGCATGGACAGCGCAGTCCAGACGGCAGGGCGGCGTAACCGGAACGGTGAAGCGGGACCTGGTGTGGTCGCACCGGTAATCGTGGTTCAGTGCAAAGACGAAAAGCTGGGGAAGCTGCCCGACATTCAGCGGGGGAAAGATGCCACACTGGATCTGTTTCATGCCTTTCGGCAGAAGCCGGAGCGTTTTGGAAACGACCTGGCCTCCGACCAAGCCATTCGGTATTACTATCAGCAGTTTTACGCACGGATGCCACTGGGCGCACAGGATTATAAAGTGGAAAAGAAATCTTTTACACTCTTTTCTCTGCTCTCTTTAAACGAGACGCTGACCCCAGACGAGCAGCTTCCACACTACTTCAAGCAGGCGTTTCGGCTGGCCGGGTCGTTGTTTGAGGTGTTTGACGAGGATTCCATCGATGTTATCGTACCCTACGGCGAGGGAAAAGAGTTGATTAGCAAGCTGAATAGCAGTCGGGCGGAGCACGATTTGGCCTATGCGAAGCAGCTGCTGCAACAGGCGAAGCCCTATTCCGTATCGCTCTATCGCTACCAAGTGGAACGGTTAAAAAAGGAAGGGGGCCTGCTGGAGCTCTGCAGCGGCGCCACCGCGCTGATTGGACACTACGATGCCCAAACCGGCGTTCTCTTGGAGGAAAAGCCTGGCTCGATGCCTTATTTGGGGGTGGAATAAGGTCGCAGCGTATATAAATTGTTTGAAACGGCGCACTCAGTCCAGTTTATTGGACAGCAATGCTGCTATAATGGAGATATAGGAAAGGAAACCCGGTGAAGCAAAGCTTCACCGGGCGCTGGGAACGTACATTGCCCAACAAACTTTTCAATCCACAGCTTGCGCTGACGGCACTATTATAACGCCTGCACACAAAAGGCGCAAGTAAAAAAGAGAAAAGGCAGTGGCATCGACGGGAGAATGTGCATCAAAGCGTGATAGAAGTTGAAGCGATTGTAAAAAAGCAAAATTTCTTCTTGACATTCTCAAACTCTTATCTTGTAATCAGTTACATAACCCAACAAACGAATAAGAAAATAAAATTGGAGGTGTATCCATGCAATGAAGTATCCAAATGTCGTAGAGTTTGAAGTCTCTGGCGACTACGCTCTGTTCTCCGACCCGATCATGCGGGTAGGAGGCGAGAAATGTACCTATCAGGTACCTACCTATGAGGGGTTGAAGGGCATTCTTTCATCTGTATACTGGAAGCCTACACTAACCTGGATCATTGACGCAGTCCGTGTAATGAACCAAATCCAGACAGAGGTCAAGGGCGTCCGTCCTATCAAGGACAAAATCGGTGATAACGATCTGTCCTACTACACCTATCTGAAAAACTGCCGCTATCAGGTACGCGCCCACTTTGAATGGAACGAAAACCGCCCGGAGCTTGCCGGAGACCGCAATGAGGAGAAGCATCATAACATTGCCAAGCGAATGATTCAAAAGGGTGGCCGGAGAGATATTTTCCTGGGTGCGCGGGAGTGTCAGGGCTATGTGGAACCCTGCGTGTTCGGGGAAGGGCCTGGCGCCTACGACGAACTGCCGGAGTTGAGCTTTGGCCTGATGTATCATGGCATCACTTATGCTGATGAGGCATACTCTCCCGGGACGGCAAACCAAATGACCGCCCGTTTCTGGTATCCTACCATGAAGAACGGGGTCATCTCCTTTGCGAGGCCGGAGGACTGTCCTTTGACGAAACCGCTGCGTTCCATGGAAATCAAGCCCTTCGGTGTAGAGCGGGGCAACTTCTCCGGCCTGGCGGAATTTGAGGAGGTGCAATGAATGGGCCTGCTGCAAAAAGCCTGTGAAACCTATGACACCTTCCAGCATTTGGCTGGCGTAGAGATTCAGGATAAAGCCACTTTGGCCCCGCCTGGCTACATTTCTACGCAGGCGGACATTGAGATCACGCTGGATCAGGACGGCTGCTTCCTGTCTGCCAGAGCAGTGGAGAAGACGGAACCCAAAATTGTCATCCCAGTCACAGAGGATTCCGCGGGGCGTACCAGGGCTGCCTGTGCACATCCTCTGTGTGACCAGCTGGTTTATTTGGCCCCCTATGAGGAAAATAAGCATGCCCTGTATGTGGAACAGTTGGCAGATTGGGCTGCCTCGCCTTATAGCCACCCTCAATTGCAGCCGATTTTGACTTACATCCATGGGGAGACGATTTTGAGCGACCTTGTCCAGGCCGAAGTGATCACCCTGACCGAAAAGGGACAGCCCAAAAACGAGAAGGCGCTGGTGCGCTGGGTGGTACTGGGGCTGGATCCGGCAGACAGCGGGCCTTGCTGGACGAATCGGGGGCTGATGGAATCGTTTAGCCGGTATTACGCCAGCCGCAAAGAGGACTGGCCGAAAAACCTCTGCATGGTTTCCGGGGACTGGGATGTGCTGGCCAGACAGCATATCAAGGGTATCATTCCCGCTAACGGCAACGCCAAGCTGATTTCCGCCAATGATGATAAAGGTTTTACCTATCGTGGCCGCTTTGACGAAAGCTGGCAGGCGGCCACTGTGGGGTATACTGCCTCCCAAAAGGCGCATAACGCTCTGCGTTGGCTGGCGGATAACCAGGGCGTTACCATGGGAGGAAGAACCTTCCTCTGCTGGAATCCCCAGGGGAAGGAAGTCCCGCCCCCCCACCAGAGCAATGACCCGGCGAGGTCGCCGGAGTCAGCCCAGCGCCAAAAATCCCACCGAATACCAAAAGCAGCTGTGGGAGACCCTTTCCGGCTGGCAGACCGATTTGCCCACGAATGCTGACGTGGTCATCGCCGCCTTTGACGCCACCACCGGGCGGCTGGCGTTGACCTATTACAACGAGCTGCTGGCCTCGGACTTCCTGCAACGGCTGTACGCCTGGGACGCCAGCTGCTGCTGGATCAACGGCGGGTTCGGCGTTCAGTCCCCCGACCTGTACTGGCTGGCGACCTGTGCGTTCGGCAATTACCGGGAAAGCAAATGGGTCGTGGACGACAGAATTTTGAAGCAACAAATGCAGCGGCTGGTGGCCTGCCGGATAGACCAGGCAATTTTCCCGGTGGATATAGAGCGTCTGCTGGTGCAGCGGGCATCCAACCTGCAGCTGCTGCCCCAGGAAGAACGCCAACGGCTGCTCTTCATCACCTGTGCGGCCGTCCGAAAATACCATTATGACACCACAAAGGAGGAATACGGGATGTCATTGGACAAAAATAACATAGATAGGAGCTATCTCTTTGGCCGCCTGTTGGCCATTGCGGAGGCTGTGGAGCGGAACACCTACGAAGGTAAGGATAAGGAGACAAGGGAACCCAATGCTATCCGGCTGCAAACAGTTTTTGTACAACAGCCCCTGCATACCTGGACTGTTTTGGAAGACCGCCTGATTCCCTATTATTAGAAGCTGCCGTTTGGCCTGGAAAAGTATTATAAGGATTTGATTTCTGAAATTGCTGACAAACTTTCGCCGGATGATAAGACTTTGAACCGGAAACTGGAGGACACCTATGTGCTGGGGTATTACCATCAGCGAGCCTATCGGAAGCCAAAAGACGACGCACAGGAAACTGCAACCGAAGCGACAACAGAAGAGCCTTAAGGAGGTAACAGAACATGAGCGTATTACAGCATAAAATCGATTTTGTGGCACTGGTCTCCGTGACTATGGCCAATGCGAACGGCGATCCCCTGAACGGCAACAGCCCCCGCACTGACTACAATGGCTACGGGGAGATGTCCGACGTGTGCATCAAAAGGAAAATTCGCAATCGGATGCAGGACTTGGGCAACCCCATCTTTGTCCAGTCGGAAGAGCGCTGCGACGACGGATGCGCCAGCCTTAGCGAGCGGGCAAGCAAGCTTCTGGGCAAGATGACCGACCGGGAGGCATCCGCAAGAAAAGCCTGCGAAACCTGGCTGGATGTGCGTTCCTTCGGGCAGGTATTTGCTTTCAAGGACAGCAAGGGCAAGGATGCCAAGGGGAAGGAAACCAAGGGCGTTTCTGTGGGGGTTCGTGGCCCTGCCTCCATCCACCAGGCAGTCAGCGCCTCCCCTATTCAGGTGGCAGATATGCAAATCACCAAGAGCGTCAACGGAGACAAGAGTGAAAAGCTCTCCTCCGACCGCATGGGCATGAAGCACTTCGTCCGCTTCGGGCTGTACAAGGTCAAAGGCTCCATCAATGTGCAGCTGGCGGAAAAGACCGGCTTTACCCAAGATGATGCCGAGACAGTGAAGGAGTGCCTGCGGACGCTTTTTGTCAACGATGCTTCCTCCGCCCGCCCGGACGGCTCCATGGAGGTCGTTCGGCTCTACTGGTGGGAGCACAACTGCAAAGACGGGCAGTATTCCTCCGCCCGGGTGCATCGCTCCGTTAAAGTGACACAGAAGGACCCCTCTGCTCTGCCCGCCTCGGTGGAGGACTATGAGATCACCTTGGAGACCTTACCCGGTCTGGAGCCGGAGGTGATCGATGGCGTTTGACGAGGACGACTACCTGCAACTTTCCGGCATCCAACACTTCGTCTTTTGCCGCCGCCAATGGGCCCTCATCCATCTGGAGCAGCAGTGGGCAGAGAACCTGCGCACCACCGAGGGGGAGCTGCTCCACAAGAACGCCCACGACGCGGAGCAGCGGACCCTCCGGGGCGACCTGCTGACCGTCCGGGCCATGCGGGTACACTCTGCCCGGCTGGGGCTCTCCGGGGAGTGCGACGTGGTGGAGTTCCGGCGCTCCGCGGACGGGGTGCCGTTGGCAGGGGAAAAAGGCTTATGGACGCCCTACCCCCGTGGAGTACAAGCGGGGCAAGACCAAGCCCACCGCCTGCGACGAGGCCCAGCTCTGCGCCCAGGCCATGTGCCTGGAGGAAATGCTGTGCTGCACAGTTCCGGAGGGGGCGCTGTTCTACGGCCAGCCACGGCGGCGGCAGGAGGTGACCTTCACCCCAGAGCTGCGGACGCTGGTGGAGGACGCCGCCGCAGAGATGCATCAGCTGTTTCAGCGGGGGTACACGCCAAAGAGCAGGCCCACAAAGGGCTGCAACGCCTGCTCACTGAAAGACCTGTGCCTGCCACGTCTGGCCAAAGCACCCAGTGTGGCGGACTACCTGAGAGGGGAGCTGAAGGAGCCTTGAGACATCTGCTGAACACGCTGTTCGTCACCATAGAGGACGCCTACGCCACCCTGGACGGGGAAAATGTGGTGATTCGCCGGGGAGACGAGACCCTGGGCCGGTTCCCGCTCCATATTTTGGAAGGCATCTTCCTGTTCACCTATCCCGGAGCCTCCCCGGCCCTGATGGGAAAATGTGCCAGGGAAAACGTGAACCTGGTCTTTCTGACCCCCAGAGGGCGGTTTCTGGCCCGCACCAGCGGTATGAGTCAGGGCAACGTGCTGCTCCGCCGCACTCAGTACCGGGCGGCGGATGACCCGCTGCAAAGCTGCCGCATTGCCCGGAACATGATTTTCGGCAAGCTGAGCAACGCCCGGCAGGTGCTGGACCGCGCCCGCCGGGACCATGCCCCCCGCATCGACGTGCAGCGCTTCCAGGCGGTTTCCGACCAGCTCCGGGGGCTGTTGCCCCAGGTGATGGAGGAGACCTCGCTGGACGCCCTGCGGGGCCTGGAAGGGGCCGGAGCCAACGAGTATTTCAGCCTGTTTGATGACATGATTTTGCGCAGCAAGGACGTGTTTTTCTTCCAAGGGCGGAGCCGCAGGCCGCCCCTGGACAGGGTCAACGCGCTGCTGTCCTTTGTCTACACCATGCTGGGCAATGAGTGCGCCTCCGCCCTGGAAATGGTGGGGCTGGACGCCTATGTGGGCTTCCTCCACCGGGACCGCCCCGGCCGCACCTCCCTGGCCCAGGATTTGCTGGAGGAGCTGCGGCCCTGTATGGCGGATCGTTTCGTGCTGACCCTCATCAACAACCAGGAAATCTCCGGCAAGGACTTTGAGGAGCAGGAGAACGGCGCTGTTTTCCTGACTGTTGAAGGCCGCAAGAAGGTTCAGCGGGCCTGGCAGGAGCGGAAGCAGGTGGAAATCATCCACCCCTTCCTGAAGGAAAAAATCCCCTGGGGGCTGGTGCCCTATGTGCAGGCGCTGCTGCTGGCCCGGTACCTCCGGGACGATTTGGACGGTTATCCGCCGTTTTTATGGAAGTGAGGCCGTTATGCTTGTTGTGATCGCCTATGATGTCAATACCGAGGATGCTGCCGGACAGCGTCGCCTGCGCAGGCTGGCAAAGCAGTGCGTCAACTACGGTCAGCGGGTGCAGAATTCTGTGTTTGAATGTTCACTGGACGCCGCTCAGTACCGCCTGCTGAAAGCAAAGCTCTGCGACATCATAGATACAGAGAGGGACAGCCTGCGGTTTTACAACCTTGGGAACAACTACCACAATCGGATCGAGCATTTTGGGGCCAAGGGCAGCTATGACGCTGACGGGCCGCTGATTCTCTGACCCCTGGGCGCGAAGGGAAAGCGAGCATAAAATGCCCGCCCTGTTCGCGCAGGCTGAACGGCCAGAATACGCCGATTTAGGAACTTTTTTGTTCGGATTTTATTTGTATATCTCCGTTCAGCCAATGATTTGTCGCAAGAATGCACGATTTATCGAACGATTTTTGTGCATTTTTGCTGTCGCTCCCCGCGAGGGGAGCGTGGATTGAAATACCTGGTGCGGTGATGTGGCCACAAAGATAACCGTCGCTCCCCGCGAGGGGAGCGTGGATTGAAATTTGATTAGCTAGATTTAGCGATCAATAACTTGATTTGTCGCTC
>JAJQFX010000027.1 GCA_021200895.1 Clostridiales bacterium
GTGCGGAGGTTGGCGGCCCCCGCCGCGCTGCCGCCGCCCTGGTACCGTTTCCCAGCCTTTTGCAGGCGGAGGCGGCCATAACGGGCGCTGCCGCCCCAGGGGGCCTTATAACTGTCTGGCTGGGACGTGCGAAGGTTGGCGCTGCCCGCCACGCTGCCGCCGCCCTTGTAGGGCCGGTTAGAGAAGCCCCGAATGAGGGCGGTGGAACCGCGCCGCCTGGATGCGCGGTGGCGCTCCGGCACGGCTACGGACACCTGTGGCCCGGAGCGGGTCTGCTTCCTGCCCTTATAATTGGGCAGCAGCAGCCCGAACACGCCGCCGTTGCGCTCCTTCCGCTTCCGGCGGGAGCGGCGGTAGGACTCCATCGACGCGCCCTGGGTCGTCTTGTCCTCGCCATAGCTGCGGGTACGCCTTACGTTTTCCATCGGATGCCGCAGCACGCGGTAGAGCAGCAGCACGACAGCCGCCACAAGGCAGACTACCCCCACTGCCACACGCACCGGATGCTCATAGATTCCATTGAGATCAAGCTCTACCGCAGCCGCAGTTGGCGCCAGAGTGCCGCCATACAGCACAGCCAGCGTCACCGCCGCCGCAGCCTGCCAAACTTTTTTCATGCAAACGCTCCTGGAGGTCAAGTACCTCATTCGTTATGCTCTATTATGCCACAAGATGGCCGGTTTATCAACTGCGGATTTAGGAACCTCTGAACAAATGTACTTCGGCGCCTTGCAGTAAATTTGCACCATAAATGCGTCGAAAAATCTTGAAATCCGTCAGGATTACTGCAATTTTTCTCCTTTTTCTGGCACAAATTTCCTCGCAATTCGCTCTTGTCCATTTGTTCAGAGGCTCCTTGTTTCCAATTTGGTCGTTTTTTTGCAGACACAGGGCCACCGGACAGGCATGGTGCAGTTCCTCATTCATTCCGCCCTTCCCGCAGACATCAGCCAGAAAAAATAAAAATCCCTCTTGACAAACCTGTATCTTCTGCTATAATAGAATTAGAATTATTCCAATTCTTAGAACGGGAGGACGCTATGCGATACAGAGCGCTGATTTTACAACTGCTCCGCCAATGCGACGGCCATCCCACCGCAGAGCAGCTCTACTTACAGGTGAAGGAGGTTCAGCCCACCATCGCTATGGCCACGGTGTACAACAACCTGGCCGCCCTGGTGCAGGAGGGGCAGATTCGCCGGGTGCGCATCCCCGACCAGGCAGACCGGTACGATAAGACCATGACCCCCCATGACCACCTGATTTGTGACCGCTGCGGAAGGCTGGCCGACATCCAGCTGGGCGACTTTTCCCGGACGCTGGAGGAACAGCTGGGCATCCCTGTGGAGTCCTACGACCTGAGCGTTCACTACATCTGCCCCGCCTGCCGGGGCGGTGAGAGCCAATCCGCATAACTTACCAACAATCACACAAACTAATTAAAAAGGAGATTTGAACCATGGAACTGAAAGGCACCAAGACCGAGGCCAACCTGAAAACCGCTTTCTCCGGTGAGAGCGAAGCCCGCAACAAGTACACCTATTTCGCCAGCGTCGCCAAGAAGGAGGGCTATGAGCAGATCGCGGCCCTGTTCCTGAAAACCGCCGAGAACGAGAAGGAACACGCCAAGATGTGGTTCAAGGAGCTGGGCGGCCTGGGCGACACCGCTCAGAACCTCCTGTCCGCCGCCGAAGGTGAGAACTACGAGTGGACGGATATGTACGCCACCTTCGCCAAGGAGGCCGAGGAGGAGGGCTTCATCGCCCTGGCCGCCAAATTCCGCATGGTGGGCGAGGTGGAAAAGCACCACGAGGAGCGCTACCGTGCCCTGCTCCACAATGTGGAGATGCAGGAGGTCTTCGCCAAGGGCGAGCTGACCATGTGGGAGTGCCGCAACTGCGGTCATCTGGTCATGGGCAAGAAGGCCCCCCAGGTGTGCCCGGTCTGCGCCCATCCCCAGAGCTATTTCGAGGTCAGGGCGGAAAACTATTGATACAGGCCCTGCGCAGAAATCAGGAGGAGGGGCAGCCCGTGGGGCTGCCCCTCCTTTGGTCGTTCTGTAAGGTTCCCTGATGCGCTACTCGCCTTCCAGCAGACGAACCTTCACCGTGAAGGAGCCATCATCCCAGGTCCCTTCACTGGTGTCGGTATAGTGATGCTCAAACTGGAGTTCCTCGCCTGGGCGGAGCGTGACAAACCGTTCCCCATAGTCGAACCCGTAGCCATGCCCTTCGTCTATCAGGAACTTTCCGCCGCATACCGTTCCGGTTTCGTCTTTCACATAGTCCACAAACCTCATGTGCGCAAAAATATGCAGCCATTTGCTTTCCACCGGTTCATCAAGGACAAGATTCCCGGCAGTTCCCATCACTCTGTAGCATTTTTCCATGTATGACCTCCGATTTGCCGGCCCGTGCCATCCGCCCCTCCGGGCGGCAAAGGGAGCGCCCCGCTTTCCCACAGGACGCTCCCTCTGTTTGTCGGGGCAGGGCGGGGCCTGCTCCGGAGATGGCTTGTCGGCCCGACGGTTACAGGGTAGGCTCCGGCGCGGTGTCCCGCTGCTTCGCGGCGTTGACGATGATGGAGACGCACTGGTCAACGCCCAGATAGCCGCTGTCCAGGTTCAGGTTGTAGTTGCGGAAGTCGCCCCACTCATGGTCGGTATAATACTTGTAGTAGGTGGAACGGTTGCGGTCCCGCTGCTGCAAGTACTTCTTGGGGTCGGCGGGCGTCTCGTGATAGACCTCCTGGATGCGCTTGATGCGGTAGGGATAGTCCGAGTGGATAAAGACCTTCAGCGTATCGCAGGTACCATTCAGCACATAGTCGGCACAGCGGCCCACGATGACGCAAGGCTCCGCCGCGGCAAAGTCCTGAATGACCTTGCATTGCAGCCGGTAGATCATGTCCTGGGGGTCCTCAAAATAGAGGCCGCCGGACAGGGAGAAGCCGCTCCAGAACTTGGAGCGCTGGTTGACATACTCACCCTGCTCTGCAATAACATCCTTCGTAAAGCCGCTTTGCTCCGCCACATGGTCCAGAATCGCGCTGTCGTAGAACGGCATCCCCAATTCCTTGGCGACCATTTCGCCAATACTGTGGCCTGCGCTGCCGTATTCACGGGCAATGGTAATGACAGGTAACATGATAAAACCCTCCTTGTTACAGCCTGTTTTCTGTGAGATACGCAAAGTTTAATTCTACTTCTCTCATCGTAATTGCATTATATTACAATTTTGCCGTTCTGTCAAGGAGATTCCATCTACGTTTTGCACAAAGCACAACGAAGCGATTTTTCCGCCGGATGGCACTGTTTTTTCGCGCCGCCGCGGAGAATTTTTGATTGACAGAACCGGTGCAAATGGTATAATGAGATTATCAATTCGCAGGAGGAACGATTCTTATGAATATTCTTTTGACCGGGGGCGCGGGCTTCATCGGGAGCCATACCGCTGTTGAACTGATTCAGGAGGGCCACACCGTCGTAGTGGTGGACAACCTGGTCAACGCAAGCCCGGAGAGCCTGAAACGGGTGGGTGTCATCACCGGCACCGAGCCGAAGCTCTACACCGTAGACCTTCGGGATAGGGCAGGGCTGGAGCAGGTCTTTGCGGAAAACCACTTTGACTGCGTGATTCACTTCGCCGGGCTGAAAGCGGTGGGCGAGAGCGTTGCCAAGCCTCTGGAGTACTATGACAACAACCTGACCGGCACCCTGGTGCTGCTGGAGGTCATGCGGGCCCATGGCTGCAAGAACCTGATTTTCTCCTCCTCCGCCACGGTTTACGGTTCCCCGGCGGAAATTCCCATCACGGAAAACTGCCCTAAGGGCTCCCCCACCAACCCCTATGGCTGGACGAAGAGCATGATCGAGCAAATTCTCACCGACGTGCAGTTTGCCGACAAGGAGTGGAACGTGGTGTTGCTGCGGTACTTCAACCCCATCGGCGCCCATCAGAGCGGCCTGATTGGGGAGAATCCCAACGGCATCCCCAACAACCTGATGCCCTACATCACCCAGGTGGCGGTGGGCAAGCTGCCCCAGCTCAGCGTCTACGGCAACGACTATGACACCCCCGACGGCACCGGCGTGCGGGACTATATCCATGTGGTAGACTTGGCCAAGGGCCATGTGAAGGCCCTGGACGCCATCGGACGGCAGTGCGACCTGGCGGTCTACAACCTGGGCACCGGCGTGGGCTACTCCGTGCTGGACGTGGTGAACACCTTTAGCCAGGTCAACCAGGTGGAGATTCCCTACGTTATCAAGGGCCGCCGGGCCGGCGACCTGGCCACCTGCTACTCCGACCCCTCCAAGGCCGGTGAGGAACTGGGCTGGCACGCGGAGCTGGGCCTGGCGGAGATGTGCCAGGACTCCTGGCGCTGGCAGAAGAACAACCCCAACGGCTTTGAAAGCTGACGGGCCATCCCTCCCATTACACAGGCAGGGGCGCGGCTGCGCCCCTGCCTGTGTTCGTTTCGGCGGAAGCTGAGGGGCCAAAAAGCCCTTTTCGTTTCCCCAAAGATGTGGTATGATAATGCTGTCATGGCAGCGCCGTGGCGCGGGCGGGGATTCCGCCCGAAAGACTGACAGCGTTTAAAGGTGGGAACACTTATGTGTGGTATCGTAGGTTTTACAGGCAGCAGCGCCGCTGCGCCGATTTTGCTGGACGGGCTTTCCAAGCTGGAGTACCGGGGCTATGACTCCGCCGGTATCGCTGTGGAGCATCAGGGTAAAATCGAGGTGGTCAAGGCCAAGGGCAGGCTGAAAATCCTGTCCGAAATGACGAACAACGGCCTGGCGGTGCCGGGCAGCTGCGGCATCGGCCACACCCGCTGGGCCACCCACGGCGACCCCTCCACGGTGAACGCCCATCCCCAGTGCTCCGCAGACCGGAAAATCACCATCGTCCACAACGGCATCATTGAGAACTATCAGGAAATCAAGGACTTCCTCACCAAGCACGGCTATCGGTTCGTCTCCAGCACGGACACCGAGGTGGTGGCCAACCTGCTGGATTACTACTACAAGGGCGGCAACTCCGGCTTCGGCAGCGGAACCGGCAATATGCTGCGCTCCATTTCCAAGGCCATGCGCCGGATGCGGGGCTCCTACGCCCTGGGCATCCTGGTGCAGGATGAGCCGGGGACGATTTACGCCGTGCGGAAGGACAGCCCGCTGATCGTCAGTGTGGCCGAGGACGGGACCTATATCGCCTCCGACGTGCCCGCCATCCTGAAATACAGCCGCAACGTTTACTATCCGGACAATCAGGAAATCGTCCGGCTGACTCCGGCGGGGGCGGAGTTTTACGACATCGACGGCGAGCGGGTGGAGAAGCCCCTCTCCGTGGTGGAGTGGGACACGGAGGCCGCCGAAAAGGGCGGCTACGAGCACTTTATGATGAAGGAGATTCACGAGCAGCCCAAGGCGGTGCAGGACGCCATCAGCGCCCGCATTGACGAGGCGGGCAACATCGACCTGGAGGAGCTGCACCTGGACGAGGAGCAGATTCGGCAGCTGGAGCGGCTCTACATCGTGGCCTGCGGCAGCGCCTATCACGTGGCGGTGGCCGCCAAGTACGTCATTGAGGAGTTGACCAACATCTCCGTGGAGACCGACCTGGCCTCGGAGTTCCGGTACCGGAAGCCCAAGCTGGCGAAGAACGCCATGGTTATCGTCATCAGCCAGTCCGGCGAAACGGCGGACACCCTGGCCGCTATGCGGGAGGCCCAAAATCTGGGCTGCAAGGTGCTGGCCATCGTCAATGTGGTGGGCAGCTCCATCGCCCGGGAGGCGGACCATGTGATGTACACCTGGGCGGGGCCGGAGATTTCGGTCGCCACCACCAAGGCCTACAGCGCCCAGCTGGCCTGCATCTACCTGCTGGCCACCCAGTTCGGCAAGCTCCAGGGCACCATCGACGAGGAGAAATACCACTATCTGATTGGCGAAATGGAGAAGCTTCCCAACGACATCAGCCGGATTCTGGAGGACAAGGAGCGGCTGCAATGGTTCGCCTCCAAATACGCCAGCGCCCAGGACATCTTCTTCATCGGTCGGGGCATTGACTATGCCGTCAGCCTGGAGGGCAGCCTGAAGCTGAAAGAGGTCAGCTATATCCACTCCGAGGCCTACGCCGCCGGAGAGCTGAAGCACGGGGCCATCAGCCTGGTGGAGAACAATATGCTGGTCATCAGCGTGCTGACACAGCCGGAGCTGTATGAGAAGATGGTCAGCAACATGGTGGAGGTCAAGAGCCGGGGGGCCTACGTCATGGGCCTGACCAACTACGGCAACTATGCCGTGGAGGACACGGCGGACTTCACCGTCTACGTCCCCAAGCGGGAGCCCCTCTTCATGCCCTCCCTGGCTATCATCCCTTTGCAACTGCTGGCCTACTACGTCAGCTGCGCCAAGGGCCTGGACGTGGATAAGCCCAGGAACCTGGCCAAGTCTGTCACGGTGGAGTAACACGGCAAAAGCGGAACCGCCCCTCTGCAATACGCAGGGGGGCGGCTTTTGTTATGCTGAGTTTAGTTGGGGCGAATCACGCAGGTGACGCCGTTGTTTTTCCACCAGTTGGAGGCGCTGCTGTCCGGGCCGCACTTATAGGTGCTGACCTCTTTGCTGCTCTGGGCACCGTAGAAGTAGTAGGTGTCGCCCTTCTTGTAAGCGAAGATGGCGATGCAGTGAGCGGAGCCGCCGTTGCGTACCACGATGTCACCGGGCTGCAAATCGATTTTTGTGATACTCTTGTTGTTGGTCTTGATGATGGTGCAGTTGACCAGGTTGGACGCTCCGTAGGGCGTGGAGCCGGAACTGGCGTGGCTGACCGTACCGGTGGCATACCCGGCGGACTTCAAAACGTAGCTGACGAAGGTGCCGCAGGAAAGCCGGTGCTTGGCCAGATTGGAACCGGACTTATAATACCAGTTGCCGTCAGAGCGAATCTTGCTGACGAAGGAGGCTGCTGCTGCCAGAACCTTCTTGCCGCCGCTGCTGGTGCTGCTGGTGGTGGAGGAACTGGACGAACCGCTGCTGGAACTGGAGGAACTATCAGAGTTGCTGGAGGAGGTATCCTTATCGGTGGAGGCGGCGACAGCGGCGGCGTTGACCGTCACCTCGCAGGTGCTGGTGATGCCGTTGGCCGTGCAGCTGATGGTGCAGGTGCCTGCCGCCACAGCGGTGACGATGCCGCTCTCATCCACGGTGGCCACCGCGCTGTTGGAGGAGACCCAGGTCAGCTCCTCGCTAAAGGTCTGATTCATTGCCAGGGTGCCGGTGCCGCCCACAGTCAGGGTCAGGGTGGACTGGCTCAGGGTAGGCTCGGGAATGTGCAATTCGCAGGTGACTTCATACTCGTTGATTTTCACGGAAATCACGCAGTCGCCAGCACCGGTGGCCGTCACTGTGCCGTTCTGGGTCACGGAAGCCACCGCCTCGTCAGAGACGGACCAGTCTGCCGCGTCCTTGTTGGCACCGGACAGCTCCAACTCATAGATGCTGCCAGCCACCAGGGTGATTTCGGTATAGTCCAGGGTCGGGGTGTTGACGGTGACGGAGGCGGAAACCGCGCAGCCGTTCAGGGAGCAGACGATGTTGGTGGTGCCAGGGGCAACGCCCGTCACAGTGCCGTTTTCGTCCACGGTGGCGATGGATTCGTCCTCAGAACTCCAGGAAGTGGTGGCACCCTCCAGCAGGTCAGCGTCAAAGGTCAGGGTCTTTTCCCCGGCCAGGTCAATGGTGACGCTGCCGCCTGCCAGGGTGGGCAGATTGCAGACAGTCATTTCCACGCTGTAAGTCGTACCGGCGATTTCGGTGGTGAAGGTGGTGGTGCCGGTGGTCAGGCCGGTGACCACACCGGAGCCGTCCGCCGTGGCTACCTCCGGGTTGGAGGAGACCCAGGTCGGCTCCTGGTTATAGTTTTCCATGCTCAACAGGCCCGTGCTGCCGACATACATCGTGCCGGTCTCCGCCGTCAGGGCCGGTTCCAGCACCTCAATGATGGTGGTGGATTTCACCCGCTCGTCAATGGTGGCGGTGATGGTCACAGCGCCGGAGCTGAGGGCGGTCACAACGCCGTCCTGGGTGATGGTGGCGACGGAGGTGTTGCTGCTGCTCCAGGTCACAGTCTCGCAGTCATCAGACAGGGAGAGCTGGGAGGTATCGTCAATGCACATTTTTTCCAGGACGGGGTCGGCCTCCACTTCCTCGGCGTCTGCCTCAGGCTCGGCCTCGGAAGAGGCTTCAGGCTTCGCCTCAGAGGAAGCCTCAGGTTCAGCTTCAGAGGAGGTTTCAGGCTCGGTCTCAGAGGAAACCTCAGGTTCCGCCTCGGAAGAAGTCTCAGGTTCCGCCTCAGAGGAAGCCTCAGGCTCAGCTTCGGAGGAGGCCTCAGGCGCAGCCTCAGCCTCGGAAGAAGTCTCGGGTTCAGCCTCGGAGGAGGTCTCAGGCGCAGCCTCAGAGGAGGCTTCAGGTTCAGCTTCGGAGGAAGCCTCAGCCTCAACTTCGGACGCGGCCGCGTCGGCTTCCTCGGCCTCAGGCTCGGCCTCGGAGGAGGTCTCGGCCTCCAGCGCTTCGTCCTCATCCGCCTCGGCCACAATGGTGGGCACCTCGCTGACGGAAACAAGATATGTATAGCTGTTATCCTTCACCTGGGCGGTGACTGTGGCGGTGCCTGCGCCCAGGGTGGTGATGGTGCCGTCGGTATCCACCGTTGCCACGGATTCATCGGAGGAAGTCCAGACCACCTGCTTCTCTACGCGGGTCACCTGCTTCTCCGTCACGTCCGCCTGGAGCAGGCTCAGGGTTTCGCCCACATACAGGTCGCTGGCCGTGTCCTCATCTGCCAGCAGGCTGGGGATTTTGGGGTCGCCAGCCAGATGCCTGCGGCAAGCACCAGGGCGACCGCGGCAGCGGAACAAACGTAAAACAGAAGGGCGTGCTTTTTTTCGGACATCGTTGACGGCGTTGATGGTACCCATGATCCGTTCTTTCATAGTATGCTTCCTCTCTGTAGCATGAAGTTATCGTAACGTGGACGGTTCCACACGAAATGTTTTGGAAAAGTGTTCAGCAGATAAGCGCTAAAAAGGGCATATTTGCCGGAACCTTCCCTATTATAGCAGAGGGATAGCCGCCCTGTCAATGCAAAAAATGACAAAAATGCAAAAAAGTTACAAAATGTTACCACCATGACTTTTTCTATTGTCAACCGTTCCGGGGGGCGGCCTACAGCAGATTGCGGATGGTAATGCGCTCCGTCTCCGCCAGATGCTCCACATAGGCCACCAGCGTCCCGTTGGCCCCGTCATACTCCGGCCCGGCCTCCCATTGCAGGAAGCCCTGCACCTCCTGGAAGCCGGTGCTGACCTCGTCGGTGTCGCACAGGCTCAGGGTGACGGAGAGCCACAGCTGGCTGCCCTCCCACACCTCCTGGGCCTGGGCGGTCAGGGTACGGGCGGCGTCCCAGTCCCCCTGGGCCACCGCCTCCTCTGCTTGGTTCAGGTCGCCTACAATGCGGCCTGTCACCGTTTCCACATACCAGAGGTTCAGCAGCGCACCCCCGAACAGGGCCAGCACCAGCCCCCGCAAATCCAAAACCGTTTCAAGCGTTCCGCTCCCTTCTGGCAAAATACAGCTGACCGGACTGATCCATGGTCAGCAGGTACACCTCGCGCAGCTCCACATGATAGGCCGCCAGCTGGGCGTTCAGCCAGGCGCGGGTCAGCCCCCGGCGGCGGAGGTTCTGCTCCAGCACCGCGCCGTCGCTGACCAGCATCACCGGCAGGCCGCCCTCCTCCGGTGTCAGCCCCAGCTGGCGGGCGGTGGGGGGCTGCTCGTCGGCTTTTAGGAGGACGGACACCTGTCCAGAGTTTTCCAGAATGGCGTAGCGCACCGTGTTCAGGTCAGTGACCCCCTGGAGCCGCAGCTCCTCCAGCAGCTCATCAGTGGTGAACCGGTTCTTCGCCATGGCCTGCTGACAGATGACGCCGTTCTCCACAATGACGCTGGGAGTGCCGCAGACCAGCCCCCGAAAACGGACGCTTTTCATCGTCAGCACCGACACCATCATCGTCAGACACACCACGATGAGGATGGGCAGCACCCCGTACAGCAGCGGAATGCCGAAGTCCTGCATGGGGACGCTGGCCAAGTCGGACAGCACCATCGCCAGCACCAGCTCCGCCGGCTCCAGCTCCCCCACCTGCTTCTTCCCCATGAGGCGCATACTCACCACCAGCAGCAGGTATAAAATCACCGTGCGCAAAATGCAAATCGCCACAGTGCGCTCCCCCTTCCTCTTTCCCGTTATTGTGTCCAGGGGAGCGGAAAATATGGGTGCTTCCTTGGCGGGATTGGAGAAATCGAAAAAAGCAAAATTCTCTAGTTGCATTCCCCTTCGTTTTGTGGCATAATAGAGCGAAGAATGAATGCAGGGAAGTTCTACGCGTGTACGGAATGTGACGCGCGGCGCTTCCTGTTTTTTCAAGCCTGCGGGAAGGCCCGCCGCCTGAATGGGCGGCGGTGTATCCCCGAAGAAGTTAGAAATCAGAAAGGTGGAATGTGGGATATGAAGGCGACCTTAATCCTGGAAAACGGCGATACCTTTGAGGGCAGCAGCATCGGCAGCACCAGAGACTGCATCTGTGAGATGGTGTTCAACACATCCATGGTGGGCTATCAGGAGATTCTGACCGACCCCTCCTATGCGGGCCAAGGCGTGATTATGACGTATCCCCTGATTGGCAACTACGGCGTGAACCATGAGGACAATGAGAGCCGCCGCCCCTGGGCGGACGCCTTCCTGATGCGCCATCTGGCCACCAGGGGGAGCAACTTCCGCTGTGAGGACACGTTGAACAACTATTTAAAGGAGCATGACATCACCGGTATTCAGGACATCGACACCCGGGCTGTCACTCGTATTCTCCGCGATCAGGGTGTTATGAACGGCATGATTACCTGTGCGGAGAATTTTTCTGTGGAGGAGTGTCTGGAGAAGATCCGCGCCTACCGGGTCTCCGGCACGGTGGAAAAGACCTCCACCGACCATGTAGAGCATTTCGCCGGAGACGGCTACCGCCTGGCCATGTACGACTTCGGGCAGAAGCTGAACATGATTCGCCGCCTGAACGCCAGGGGGATGGATATCACCCTGTTCCCCGCCCACACCCCGGCGGAGACCGTGCTGAACGGCAGCTTTGACGCCGTCATGCTGTCCAACGGCCCCGGCGACCCGGCGGACTGCACCGAAATCATTGCCGAAGTGAAGAAGCTGTACGACTCCGACCTGCCCATCTTCGCCATCTGCCTGGGCCACCAGCTCATGGCCCTGGCCACCGGCGCGAAGAGCGAGAAGATGCCCTTCGGCCACCGGGGGGCCAACCATCCAGTGAAGGATTTGGCCCGGGGCCGCTGCTTCATCACCAGCCAGAACCACGGCTACGTCATCAAGGCGGACAGCATCGACCCCGCTGTGGCGGAAATCAGCCACGTCAACGTAAACGACGGCACCGTGGAGGGCCTGCGCTACAAGGGCAAGCACATCTTCACCGTCCAGTTCCACCCGGAGGCATCCCCCGGCCCGGTGGATACCGACTATCTGTTTGACGAGTTTGACGCCATGATTGCCGCCGCCAAAGCGGAGCAGGAAGGAGCGAACTGAAATGCCGCTGGATAAAAGCTTAAAAAAGGTATTGGTCATCGGCTCCGGCCCCATCATCATCGGCCAGGCCGCCGAGTTTGACTACGCGGGCACCCAGGCCTGCCGCTCCCTGAAGGAGGAGGGCATTGAGGTGGTGCTGGTGAACTCCAACCCCGCCACCATTATGACGGACAAGGACGTGGCCGACCACGTTTACATCGAGCCGCTGAACTGCTTCACGCTGGCCGAGGTCATTGAGAAGGAGCGCCCCGACGCCGTGCTGCCCACCCTGGGCGGTCAGGTGGGGCTGAACCTGGCTATGAACCTGTATGAGGACGGCACGCTGGACAAGTTCAACGTCCGGCTGCTGGGCACCAGCGCCGCCTCCATCCACAAGGCGGAGGATCGCCAGGGCTTTAAAGACACCATGGAATCCATCGGCCAGCCCTGCGTCACCTCCGAGGTGGTGCATGACGTGCAGGCCGCCATCGACTTCACCAACACCATCGGCTACCCCGTCATTGTCCGCCCCGCCTACACCCTGGGGGGCACCGGCGGCGGCATCGCCTATGACGAGGTCATGCTCCGGGAGATTTGCGACCGGGGCCTAAACCTGAGCCGCGTCCACGAGTGCCTCATCGAGCGGTGCATCTCCGGCTGGAAGGAAATCGAGTTCGAGGTCATGCGGGACTCCGCAGGCAACGTTATCACCATCTGCGGCATGGAGAATATCGACCCTGTGGGCGTCCACACCGGCGACTCCATCGTGGTGGCCCCCACCCAGACCCTGGCCAACAAGGAGTATCAGATGCTCCGCACCGCCGCCCTGGACATCATTTCCGCCCTGGAAATCGAGGGCGGCTGCAACTGCCAGTTTGCCCTGAACCCCGACTCCTACGAGTACGCGGTCATTGAGGTGAACCCCCGTGTCAGCCGCTCCTCCGCCCTGGCCTCCAAGGCCACCGGCTACCCCATTGCGAAAGTAGCCGCCAAAATCGCCCTGGGCTACACCCTGGACGAGATTCCCAACGCCGTCACCGGCAAGACCACTGCCTGCTTTGAACCGGCGCTGGATTACTGCGTGCTGAAAATCCCCCGCCTGCCCTTTGACAAGTTCGTCACTGCCAGCCGCACCCTGGGCACCCAGATGAAGGCCACCGGCGAGGTCATGGCCATCGGCAACAGCTTCGAGGCGGGGCTGATGAAGGCCATCCGCTCCCTGGAGCAGCACGTCTCCTCCCTCCAGCTGCCCAAGCTGGCCCAGATGCACACCGACGAGATTCGGGACA
The DNA here is from genome assembly GCA_021200895.1 of Clostridiales bacterium. Lineage (GTDB taxonomy): Bacteria > Bacillota > Clostridia > Oscillospirales > Oscillospiraceae > Onthomonas. Next base: position 12,938 of record JAJQFX010000027.1, read on the forward strand.
AGCTGTACGTCATTGACGACGAGCGCATCTTCGTCTGCGCCGAGGCCCTCCGCCGGGGCATCTCCGCGGAGGAAATCAACCACATCACCAAAATCGACATCTGGTTCCTGGATAGGCTGAACAACATCGTGGAGATGGAGAACACCCTGAAAAAGGGCGTCCCCAACCGGGAGGTACTGCGCCAGGCCAAGGAGCTGGGCTTTGGCGATACGCTGATTGCCGAGCTGTCCGGCACCACCCGCACCCACATCCGCGACCTGCGGAAGCTGTACAACATCCACCCCTCCTTCAAGATGGTGGACACCTGCGCGGCGGAGTTCGAGGCCCAGACTCCCTATTACTACTCCACCTATGACGATGAGAACGAGTCCATCCCCACCGACCGGAAGAAGGCGCTGGTGCTGGGCTCCGGCCCCATCCGCATCGGCCAGGGCATTGAGTTTGACTACTGCTCCGTTCACTCCGTCTGGGCGCTGAAAAAGCAGGGCTACGAGACCATTATCATCAACAACAACCCGGAGACCGTCTCCACCGACTTTGACATCGCCGACCGGCTGTACTTCGAGCCGCTGACCGCCGAGGATGTGGAGCACGTTGTGGAGCTGGAGCACCCCGACGGGGCTGTTGTGCAGTTCGGCGGCCAGACCGCCATCAAGCTGGCTCAGGCCCTCACCGATATGGGCGTGAAGATTCTGGGCACCGACGCCGACGGCGTGGACGCGGCGGAGGACCGGGAGCGGTTCGACGTGATTCTCCGCAAGTGCGGCATCCCCCGCGCCGAGGGCCGCACCGTGTTCACCACCGAGCAGGCCCTCCGCGCCGCCAACGAGGTGGGCTACCCCGTGCTGGTGCGCCCCTCCTATGTGCTGGGCGGCCAGGGCATGGAGATTGCCTACAAGGACGAGGACATCCGCTCCTTTATGAACATCATCAGCATGACCGTCCAGGAGCATCCCATCCTGGTGGATAAGTACCTGATGGGCCGTGAGGTGGAAGTGGACGGCGTCTTTGACGGGGAGGACATCCTCATCCCCGGCATTATGGAGCACGTTGAGCGGGCCGGTATTCACTCCGGCGACTCCATCGCCGTCTATCCCCCCCTCCATGTGGAGGAGAAGCACAAGCAGACCATTTTGCAGCACACCAAGAACCTGGCCAAGCACCTGGGGGTCATCGGCCTCATCAACGTGCAGTTCATCATCTATAACGACACGGTGTATATCATCGAGGCCAACCCCCGCTCCTCCCGCACCATCCCCTATATCTCCAAGGTGACCAACGTTCCCATCATCGACCTGGCCACCCGGGTCATGCTGGGGGAGAAGCTGAAGGATATGCCCTACGGCACCGGCCTGTACCCGGAGGCCAACTATTACGCCGTGAAGATGCCGGTGTTCTCCTTCGAGAAGCTGACCGATGTGGACATCAACCTTGGCCCTGAGATGAAGTCCACCGGCGAGTGCCTGGGCATTGCGGAGAGCTTCCCCCAGGCCCTGATGAAGGCCTTCAAGGGGGCCAACATGAAGGTGCCCAAGCGGGGCTGCCGGGCCATCCTGACGGTGAAGGATGAGGACAAGGATGAACTCGTCTCCATCGCCAAGGAGATGGAGGAACTGGGCATTGAGCTGTTCGCCACCCGGGGCACCTACGCCTACCTGAAGGAACGGGGCGTGGATGTGAAGTTCATCCACAAGCTGGGGGCCGCCCATCCCAACATTGGGGACATGATTCAGTCCGGCACGGTGAACTTCATCGTCAACACTCCCCGCCGCTCCAAGCGGGAGGACGGCGACGGCGTGAAGATCCGCCGGATGGCGGTGGAGCACTCCGTCCTGTGCCTGACCGCCATCGACACCGCCCACGCCATCCTCACCGCCCGGGAGCAGGGCCGCAGCGAGGAGCTGGTGCCCATCGACATCACCGAGATTTAATCCTCGCGTGCAAAGGCATCGCAAAGTATTAAACCGCATCCTGAACCTCCGTTTGAGGGCAAGCCCTCAAACGGAGGGCGTGGGTTACCCCGGGGGGCCGGCGAATATAGAGCAGGGAAGTAAAAACCTAACCCCGCCCCCCACACAAGGCCAGTAGG
>JAJQFX010000157.1 GCA_021200895.1 Clostridiales bacterium
CGGCGCGATGCAGTCCTCCTACACCGGCCTGGTGAAGCACACCACCGGCACCTGGTACTATGTGAAGAACGGCAAGATGCAGAGTTCTTACACCGGCCTGGTGAAGCACACCACCGGCACCTGGTACTATGTGAAGAACGGCAAAATCGACTATAGCTACACCGGCTTGGTGAAGTATTCCTCCGGCAGCTGGTACTATGTGGTGAAGGGCAAGATGCAGAGCACCTATACCGGCACAATTACTTACAACGGCAAGACCTATAACATCGTCAAGGGCAAGGTCGCCTGACCCACGAAAATCAAGTCTTCATTTAAACGTACCAAAGGAACCCCTTCACTGGCTGTCGCCGGTGAAGGGGTTCCCGCGTAAACCGGATTTCAAACTTGATTCCCGTGGCAGGTTTTTCGGATAATGCAACCATCCCGAACGCCGGAGCGTTCGGGATGGTGAATGGTATTGTGTTGCTATTCGGGGATGCGGGAAATGGCTCAATCCTCGCCGGGCCACTTCTTCATGGCATCCTCCAGGGTCATGCCATTAGCAACCTCTTCCTTGCGCTTGGCGTTGACGGCCTGAATCTCCTTCATCTTCGCGCCGGTCAGGCTGTAGCCGTGCATGGCCCAAAGGGTGGCCGCCCAGGCCAGCATGGGGATGACGCAGAACATGACGATGACTGCAACCTTAATGCCGCCGGAGTAGGGAGTGGCATCGGTGGGCAGCTCGCTGAGCCCAGCGCAAATCAGGAAGATAATCGACACCAGGGTCTGGGCCAGAGAGGACACCAGCTTATCCACCAGGGAGAACAGGGTGCCCATAATGCCGGGGATGTACTTGCCAGAGCGATAGGCCTCGTAGTCGGAGCAGTCCGCTACCATGGGGATGGGCATATCCGCCGTAGCGTAATACGCGCCGTAGCCGATGCCGAAGCAGAGGATAAACAGGATGGTGTACAGGTTGATGGCGCCGCCGCCGTTGTACGGGAAGGACAGGGTCAGGGCGCTGCCGCTGGTATGGTCGCACAGCAACAGGAGGGCCAGCACGCCGACGTAGCAAATCAGCGCCACGGAGACGTAGCGGGTCAAAGACGCCTTCTGCCCCAGCTTCTGGGAGGTGCGGGCAGACATCAGGAAGAACGGCACCGAGCAGACATAGCCCAGAACCATCATGGGCAGGTACAGGCTGTCGTAGTTGCCCATCAAGATGCCGTAGAGGGCCAGCAGCACTGTGGTGTTGGTGGCGATAGCCAGGGCCAGCTTGCAGCCTGCGCCGGCTACCATCAGACGCTGCATGGGTTTATTGCTCTTAATGATTTCCACATACTCGGAGACCTTGACCTTCTCCTGCTTGCCGCCGCCGATGCCATAGAACTCGGGGCGATCCTTCCCGGCGATGCCGATGATGGCCAGGATGGTCAGGAGGACGGACACCACGATGCCGATCGGAGCAATCACGCGGTACAGTTCCGGACGGGCGTAGCCGGAGGTGATCAGGTTGCCAGCGTCATCATAGACGTTGTACATATTCTTGACGATGGGGATCAGGAACTGCATAACGCCCATGCCCAGCAGGGAGCCGACGGTGTTGAAAATGGTAAACAAGGGCCGCTGGTTGGGGTCGTTGGTCAGCACGGTCTGCCCAGCACGGGTGCAAGAGGTCTGGAAGGTGTAGCCAATCACCCAGATGAAGTAAACGACCACGAAGCCGATGTACCGCAGGGCCATCATGCTTTCCGGGATGAAGGGCAGCAGCACATACATTATAAGGACGCTGACCGCCATAATGGCGCTGCCAATAATCATAAAGGGACGGAACTTGCCGATTCTGGTGCTGGTGCGGTCCATCAGTGCGCCAATGATGGGGTCGGTGATGGCGTCGGTCACACGCATAACCGTCACCATGATGGACGCGAACATCCCCAGCTGCAACACGCTGGAGCCGAACTGCGCCACATAGGATAGCACCAGGACGAAATAGACGTTGGTGGCGCCATTGTTCATGGGGAACAGCACCAGCTGATACATTTTCGCACGGTTTACACCGGCAGGCGCTGTTTCAGTTTTTTCACTCATAGGATTCACCTCAAGTCAGTCATACGGTGGGCGGTTCCTGCCCCTCCGAAGAGGGGCAGGAATGGAAAGGAACGTTTGGTGAAGTTACTTCTTAGCGTTTGCGGCCTGCTTCCGGCGGATAGCCAGAATCAGCATCACCGCGCAGGCAATCGTACCCACAATGCCGACCACGATGATTGCATAAACAGCGAGCTGCCACCAGGGGGTGACGGTCTTGATGTAGGTATTCTCATCCCAGCCGTTCATGGCGTTGGAGTTGGCCACGGTGTACAGGATGCGGTGCATGGCGTCCTTCATTTCCTGAATCATGTAGGGGTCATTCTCGTCATAGGCAGCTGCATAGGCGTCCGCAGTGTGAATTATAGTGGCCGGGCTGTCATAGATGTCAGTGCCGCCGATAAGCGCGTCGGGCAGATCCATGTAGTGGCTGTAGCCGGAGAAGTCGGTCAGGGACATACCCTGGAGGCCCAGCTCGTCCCGGAGGTAAGCGGTCTGGAGGTTGTAGTACTCGCCGCACCAGTAAGCGCCCCAGCGGTTGAAGCCGGACATGACGCACCAGGCACCGCCGTCTACGACGGCCTTGTCAGCCACTTCCAGGTAAATCTCACGGGCAGCCTGCTCGTTGAGCCAGGTGCCGACGCCCTCGCGGCTGGTCTCGGAGTCGTTCAGGGCGACGTGCTTCAGGTAGACATAGACGCCCTTGGACTGGATGCCCTGCACCTCGTTGGCGCAGATGGTACCGGCGATGAAGGGATCCTCGGAGTAATACTCGAAGTTACGGCCGGAATAGGCGGTGCGGTGCATATTGATGCCGGGGCCGTACAGGCCGGAGTAACCGTGGCCCAGGCAGTCCTCGCCGATGCACAGGCCCACCTGATAAATCAGCTCATCGTTGAAGGTGGCCGCCATCACGTCCTCAGAGGTGTAGCACATGGCGGAGTCGCCGCCGGTCAGGGAGGCGGTCAGGCCCTGGGGGCCGTTCTCGTCGCTGGTGGCGGGCTTGGAGACGGAGTTGACCTGCTTGGTGTTGTGGAAGCCCAGGGTGATGGTCTCCACCATCTCGGAATAGGTCAGCTGATCCAGCAGCAAATCCCAATCCTCATCGTCATAGTCCTTGCCGATCATGGAGGACAGGTTCATGCCGTTGTCCGCCCCCAGGGTGGGCATATCCATCTCCTCCACCTCGGAGGAATCGTAACGGGTGGTGGCCAGTGCAGCCGCCAGCTCATCGTTCATGGCCAGGTCGAAGGTGCCGGTGGGATAGGTGCCTTCCCAGTCAGAGCGGGACAGCCAGGTGACTTCGCCTGGGCTGTAGGAAGCCTTGTTGGGGTCGGCCTCGTCAAACAGGTTGGTGATGGCGGTGCCGGTGGCCTCGGAGGTGGCGAAAATCTCGGTGTCCAGGGTGTCCTGGGTCCAGGTGGCGACCAGGTCGGCGTTGCCGTCGGCGGTCATGCCGTCATCAGTGGTATAGCCCTTGGCGGACAGGATGTTGTTGATGGCGTCGTGAGAGCCGTCGCCGATGGTGAAGTAGTAATCACCGGCATCCAGGATGTAGGTCTGGGCGTTGTTGGAGTCATAGGTGCGCAGCTCGTCCTTGTCCACCGTGATGGTGACTGTCTCGGACTCGCCGGGGGCCAAGGTGCCGGTCTTGGCATAGCCGCACAGCTCTACGCTGGCCTTCTCAATGCCATTGGCCTTGTCATAGTCGGTATAGGGGCTCTGGAAGTAGACCTGAACGGTCTTCTTGCCGGAGTAGGTGTCGCCGGTGTTGGTGACGGTGACGGAGATTTCAAAGCCGTCGTCGGTGGCGGTCATGGTGTAATCGCTGTACTCAAAGGTGGTATAGCTGATGCCATAGCCGAAAGCGTAGGCCACGGTGGAGGCATAGTCGAAGTCACCGGCATTGGCGGTGCCCATCACCACGTCCTCATAGCGGGTCTCGGTGTAGCGGTAGCCCAGGTAAATGCCCTCCTGGTAGACGCTGTACATGGCCTGGTTGCCATAGTCGGCGTCGTCAGAGGAGAAGCCATAGTCAGAGGCGCCGGAATACTCTCTGGCGTAGAAGTTGGTCACAGCGGGGTTGGCCAGGTTGTCATACCAATAGGTATCCACCAGGCTGCCGGAGGGAGACACTTCGCCGGACAGGAGCTGCGCCACGCCGTTGGCGCCGGTCTGGCCCACGTCGCCGATCCACATACAGGCATCCACGCCGTAATCCACGCCGCAGACATCGGGGTCCAGGAAGTCCAGCTCGATGGCGTTGGAGGTGTTGAGCAGGACGATGATGGACTGGAACACGCCCTCATCCTTCAACTCCTTCAGGCCGGCCAGCAGCTCCAACTCCTCTGCGGAGAGGGCCAGGTAGTTGCCGTCACCCTCGGTGCCGGAGCTGTACCACAGGTCAGCGCCGGTGTCGCCGGCGGGCAGGTCAGCGCCCTCGCCGCCGGAGCGGGAGAATACCACGATGGCGGCATCGCCGTACTCGGCAAAGGAGTCGCCTGCGCCGGCCTCTACCTCAGACCAGGGAGCCTCGTTGACGGCATACTGGGTGTTGGCCTCCAGCACGTCGGAGATGGCATCGGGGGTCACGCGGCTGTAGCTGTCCGCTACGGACACATACCAATCCCACAGGGTCTGGTTGACTTCAATGCCGTAATCGGTCAGGGCCTCCAGCAGGGTGGGGGCAGCGCTGGTGTCAACGGAGCCGGAGCCGGTGCCGCCGTACATCAAATCCACGGAGCCCCGGGCGAACAGGCTGACCTTGGCCCCAGAGGCCAGAGGCAGGGCGCTGTTCTCGTTGGTCAGCAGGGCTGCGCCTTCCGCTTCCACGGTAGCGCAAAGCTCTGCCTCATAAGCCTCCAGCTCTTCCTGGCTGGAGAAGTCGCTGGTGAAGTACACGGCCTCGTCGTTGCCGTCCACTACCTTATAGGTGGACGTGCCGAGGTAAATGTTCACCGTCGTGGCATAAATGCCGCCAAAGTAGTTAGCAACAAAGCCGCCAATCATGATGATTGCCATCACTGCGGTCAGCACAGACCACTTGACGATGCCAGTGCCTTTCTTCTTTTCTTTTTTTGCCATGTTTGGATTCCTCCAATCCTAATCATAGTATGAAAATTATCTGTGTGTTTCCGGGAACTGCTCCTCCTTTCTTCTGCTGGGCGGCGGCCTCCGCCCCGTATACAGAGGCCGCCGCATTCTATTCACACGCACCAAAACAACCCTAAAAAAGTGCGTAAAATAGACGATTCTGTGTGGTTCCGTTACACCCAGTTGCCGCCGTTGCCGTCCCCGGCCTGGAGCTTATACTTGGGGTTGGGGGTGTCCACCTTGTGGAAGGCGGCGGAGTCCTCACAGGCCCCGGCCACCACGCGGACGGAAACATCTCCCTCCATCGGCACGGTGAAGCGGAAGATTTTGTCCCCCTGGGTCTCGGAAATCAGCTTGTCCCCCACATAGAGGGCCACTTTCGGCTGGTTGGAGTAGACCTTCAGCGCAAGCTGGTCGCCTACCCTGTCCTCCTGCCGCTTGCCGCAGATGTGGACGAAGGGCTCGTCGCTCCAGTAGGCTTTGTAGAGATAGAAGCTGTCCTTCTTCGTCTTGCGGTCGAAGGTGACAAGGCCCTTGTGGTTCATCCCCGGCTCGCCGCCCTGGTCCCGGGCGTCCGCCGCGAAGTCAAACATATTCCAGACGTGGGTGGCCCACATGAAAGGCCGCTTCTCAAAGCACTTGAGCATATACTCGTGGTAGATGGCCTGGTATTCCTCGGTCTGGTCGCCCCGCTTGGGATGGTCGCTGTGGAGGTTGGGCATGGCCTCGCAGCCGTACTCCGAATAGCCCAGGCAGCGGTTGGGATACTTCCAGTGGAAGAAGTCAATCCACAAATCGTTCAGGAACATCCCCGGCACATACCAGCCCAGGTACAGGTTCCAGCTGACCACGTCGGTGATATGGGCCACCTTGTTGAAGGGGCCGCACATGGCATAGCAGGCCAGGGTGGTGAACCGGGTGGGGTCCATCTTATGGCACAGGTCGTTCAGGACATGGTGATTATCCAGCATATCCGCCTTGTCCTTGGTGCTGATGGTAATTTCATTGGAGACGCCCCAGCAGACGATACAGGCGTGATTGTAGTTCTGCACGATCAGCTCGGTCATCTGGCTGATGGTGTTGGCCCGACCATTGGGCATATGCTCCGAGATGTAGGGAATCTCCGCCCACACCACCATGCCGTACTGGTCGCACAGGTCATAGAAGTACTGGTCATGCTGATAGTGGGCCAGGCGGATGGTGTTGACCCCCATCTCCCGGATGATGGCCATATCCGTCTCGTGATGCTGTTTCGTCAGGGCGTTGCCCAGGCCCTTCCAGTCCTGGTGGCGGCTGACGCCCCGGAGGGGATAGGCTTTGCCGTTCAGGAAGAAGCCTTCCCGGGGATCCACCCGGCAGGTGCGCACGCCGAAGCGGGCGCTGACCTCGTCCACGGCCTCGCCGTCCACCGTCAGGGTGGCCACCGCCGTATAGAGGTAGGGGTCCTTCACCCCGTTCCACAGGTGAACGGAGGGGATGGTCAGGGTCACGTCGTCCCCTGCGCCGGAGGCCACCTCGGCCCCTTCACCGTCCAGCAGCCGGACGGATACGGCGGCGTTCTCACCGTTGTGCCAGGTCTTGACCTGTACCTTGCCGTCAGCGCCCTCCACCTTGGGGGTGACTTGCAGCCCTTCGCCACCGAAGTAGTCCAGGTCAAAGTGAATCTTGTTCACCACCCGCAGCAGCACGTCCCGATAGATGCCGCCGTAAAAGGTGAAGTCCGCCTTCTGGGGATAGACCCGGTCATTAACGCTGTTGTCCGCCTTGACGGTCAGGGCGTTGTCCGCCGCCAGCACGTCGGTGACATCCGCCCGGAAGGTGGAGTAGCCGCCGTCGTGGGTCATGGCGGTGGCCCCGTTCAAAATGACCTCCGCCGAAGCATTGACCCCTCGGAACTCCAGATAGACCCGCTCGGTGTCCGGGTCAAAGTCCGGTTTGGGGAAGCGCTTCTCATAGACGCAGGTGCCGCGATAATAGTCGTTCCCGCCGTCCTGTCCGTCAATGTTATTCCAGGTATGGGGAACGTCCACCAAAACGGCAACGCCGTCCTTCCCGGTGAACTGCCAGGATTGATTCAGGTTGATGGTTCTTTTCATATCGATTCTCCAATCCTTTTTTCTGATGTTCCACATCGTAAGGCTTTTGTAAAAAAATTATACCTTTTACCTTAAATTTTTTCAAGGTCGTTGCCCGAAGTGGTCGTTTTTGTGGCGTAAGTGGTCGCATTGCACAAAAAAGACGGTAAGGAAGAGGGTAATTCTTCCTTACCGACGATAAAGCTGTTTTCTCTATGTGTCCTGCGTTTCCTCCGGCAGGGGGATGGTGATGCTCAGACAAAAGAAGCCGTCTCTGGTGTCTATCACCGTTTCGCCGCCGTACTTCTGCACGGTGGAGCGGATGCTGCGGATGCCGAAGCCGTGGAAGCCGTCCGGCTCCTTGGTGGAGACGGGCAGCCCGTCCTCAAAGCTGGGAGGCTCCTTCATGGGGTTGGTGATGCTGATGACCAGGAAGCGCTGCCGGACGTGCACCAGCACGTCGATGATGCGCAGGTGGGGCCGCTCGAACTTGGAGACGGCCTCCATGGCGTTGTCCATGGCGTTGCCCATAATGGTATACAGGTCAACGGGGTTCATAAAGTCCACGCTGGCCCCATCCACCACGCAGTTCACCGTGATGCCCTTCCGGTCACACTCCAGCTGCTTCTCCGTCAGGACGGTGTTCAGCGTCTCGTTGTTGGTGTTGACGTTCAGGTCGTAGCCGTGGACGGAGTCCTCAATCTCCTGGAGGGCCTGGCGCTGGCGCTCGCTGCTCTCCATACTGCGGACGGCTGAGAGCATATGCTTCAGGTCGTGGTACTTTTGGTTTACCCGGGCAATATTTTCCTTCGAGAACTCATATTGCCGCTTCTGCTGCTGCCACAGCAGGTTCAGGGTGTTCACCTCCTGCTGGAGGGCGCTCTTCTTGAACAGGGCCGTTTGCAGATACAGCAGGGTGATGCAGTACGCCTGCCCGATTAGAATCAACAGGCTGCTGGGGGTCAACTCCGGATGGTTGTAGAAGATGACCAGCAGCACCATGAATATCATGTAGAGCATGACGGCGGAGGTCAGCTGCCGGGGGCCTACATGGTCGTTGCCGTACACCGGCATCCATTTCCGCTCCGTCAGGGCCAGCGCCCCGCCCACAATGCAGATGACTGCCATCAAAATCAATACCCGGTACAGCACCCCGTCCAGCACCGGGAAGCGCAGATGGAGGTAGGGCAGGTCGTAAAGCTCCTCCAGCAGCGCCACGCACAGCACCGACCAGATGCCAAAGTACAGGGCGATGCTGGCCTTCACCTTGCAGCAGGCCAGTGCCATCAGCGTCGCGGAGGCCAGCAGCTCCACAGGGGCGAGCCATCTGCATTGCTCCGCCGCCAGATACAGCGTACAAAAGCAGAGTAAGATGTTCAACAGCAGAAACGCCCCGGCCCACAGCGGAAACCCCTTCCTCCGGGGCAGAGGCAGCAGGAACACCAGGCAGAACCCCCAGCAAAACACATAGGAGCAAAAGTTTGTCCAGTAGGTTTGCATCACCATTATGTGCTGCCCCCCCCATGTACCGCGTCAGCGCCGCCATGAAGGCCGTCCGGTTCCGGCGGCTGATGTCCAGGGGCATCCCGGCTACGAGCACCACGTTCTTATCCACCTGGGACACATAGGCCAGGTTCACCAGGCACCAGTTGCTGCACCGGCTGAAATGGTAGGGCGCCAACTCTTGCTCCGCCTTCTGCATTGTCCCACGCAGGGCAAACTCCCCCTGGTTGGTGTGGTAATGCAGGACATGGTTTTGAATCTCCACATAGTAGATGTCCCGGGTTTGCAGCACCTGGACGCCGCTTGCCAGCGTCAGGACGATGCGCTTCCCCTCCCGGCTCTCCGCCCGGCGGATGGCCTTGGTCAGCTTCATGGCGAACACGTCATAGTTCACCGGCTTCAGCAGGAAGTCCAGCGCGTCCACCTCGTAGCCGTTGATGGCGTACTGAGCCATCTGGGTGATGAACACCAGCACCGCCTGCTCGTCCACCTGCCGGATGCGCCGGGCCGTTTCCATGCCGTCCATATCCGGCATGGCGATGTCCAGCAGGATGATGTCATACTCCGGCCGATAGTCCTGTACCAAATCCACTCCGCTGGAGAAGCAGGAGACCTCCATCTCCGCGGAGTGGGTCTCCCCATATTGCCGCAAAAACTCCGTCAGCTGCGCACGGGATTCCGCTTCGTCCTCTGCAATAGCAACCCGCAGCACGGCATTCACCCCCTTCTCATCCAAAAAATCGTTTCACTCATTCCGTTCTTACAGTTTAGCATAGACAGCGCCAAAACGCAAGCTGCCGTCAAAGGCATATCCGGCCGTCACTCTGCGGTCTCTTCCTCCGGCTCCTCCTCTGCGGCGGGCACGATCTGCTCTACCAGGGTCAGGAGGATGTCCGCAAAGCCGGTGAAGCTGCTGTCCGTCTGAGACAGGGAGAAGTACAGTGTGCCGTCCTCGCCGTCGTAGCTGAACTCGCAGTAATAGGTGTCCTCCAGCAGCCACACGTCCAGGGAACTGAACCGGCTGTCTGCACACTGGATGCCGCCGGCGCTTTTCCCATTCAGGAGGCCGGACAGGCCCTCGTAGTCCTCCTCAGAGGCGGACATCCGCAGTTCAATCACGGTATCCTCATAGTCATAGTCGATTTGCCCGATGGTGCCGCCCAGAACGGTATAACTGGCTGCCTCCGCCCCCGCCACCGTCAGCTCCTGCATGACAAAGCCGGTGGCCTCGCTGATGGCCTCCGCAGAGGCACAGAGCGTCTCGGCGCTGGCAACGGACTGCTCCGCCTCATCCCCGCCGCCGCAGCCGGTGAGGGCGCCCATCGGCAGGCACAGGGCCAGGAGCAGCGCACAGACACGCCTCTTCATGGGCCGCCTCACAGGGTATCCAGGAAGCGGCGGAAGGCGGCCTTCCCCGCGTCCGTCCGCTTGAACACGCCCGCGTCCTCCAGTACGCCTACAAAGACCTGGCCGACCTCTTCCCGGAGGATACGCATCCGATTGCCGTCGGTCATTTCCGGGTGGCGGGCCTGCACCTCGTTGGCCCAGACCGCGTGCTTGGCGGTTTTTTCGTCCGCCATCAAATCTTTGCCCTCGGAGATGGCCTCCTCCAGCACCTCCAGCTCGTCCTTCAGACGGGCGGGCAGCACCGCCAGACCCATCACCTCGATGAGGCCGATGTTCTCCTTTTTAATGTGGTGCTTCTCATCATGGGGATGGAAGATGCCCAGGGGATACTCCTCCGTGGTGCGGTTGTTCCGCAGCACCAGGTCCAGCTCAAAGTCCGCCCCTCTCCGGCGGGCGATGGGGGTGATGGTGGAGTGGGGCGTGCCCTCCGTTTCATGGAGGATGTCCGCCTCCGGGTCGTCATAGCCCCGCCAGGCCGTCAGGATGTGGTCGGCCAGGGCCACCAGCTGCTTCGGGTCTGCCGCCTTGAGGCGAATCACGCTCATGGGCCACTTCACCAGGCCGCAGGTGACCTCCTCATAGCCGGAGACGGTGAACAGCTCCTCACAGGGAGCCTTGGCCATGGCGAACTCATAATGTCCGCCCTGATAGTGGTCATGGCTCAGCACGCTGCCGCCCACGATGGGCAGGTCGGCGTTGGAGCCCACAAAGTAGTGGGGGAACAGGGTGACGAAGTCCAGCAGGTTGGTAAAGCAGTCCGCATCAATGTGCATCGGCACATGGTCTTTGCACAGGACGATGCAATGCTCATTATAATAGACATAGGGGCTGTACTGGAGGAAGTAGTCCTTCCCGCCCAGCTCCAGAGGGATGATGCGGTGATTCTGCCGGGCGGGGTGGTTCAGCCGACCCTGGTAGCCCTCGTTCTCTGCGCAAAGCTGGCACTTGGGGTAGGTGGTGCTTTTGGCCTTGCCAGCCGCCGCAATGGCCTTGGGGTCCTTTTCCGGCTTGGACAGGTTGATGGTGATGTCAATGGTGCCGTACTCCGTCTCCACCGTCCACTTCTGGTCCTTGGCGATACGGTCCCGGCGGATATAGTTGGTGTCCCCGGAGAAGGCGTAATACCAGTCGGTGGCGGCCTCCGGGCTCTCGTCATAGAAGTTCAGGAACTCGTCAATGACCTCGGAGGGCTTGGGGGTCAGCAGGCCCATCAGCTTCGTGTCAAACAAATCCCGATAGGTGGTGGAGTTGCCCTCGATGACGCCGGTTTCATAGGCGTAGTCACAGAGCTTATCCAGGATGCTCTGGATGGGAGGGAGGCTGTCCACCTCCACCAGGCCGTCAAAGCCGTCCAGGTGCAGGGCGGCCAGGAGTTGGTTTGCCGCCCAGAGCCGGTCTACCTCCTCCAGCCAGTTCTTTTGCACCGCGTATTCTACCAACTGAGAAATTTCAAGTTCCAGCATTGTGATACCCTCCTGATTATCTTATCGCAATTCCGCGTCGCCGATTAAGGTGCAGCCGCCCACCGGGCGGATGGCCGTCACCCGGCAGGCCCCGGCCCCCAGCAGGGCGTCCATGCCCGCCTGGAAGTCCGGCACCTGCTCCACCGGAACGAAAGCCTGAATGGTGCCGGCAAAGCCGCCGCCATGGACCCGGAAGGCGCCCTTCCCGGCCAGCAGATGCTCCGCCATGGCCAGGGCCACCGCCACAGGCTGGGAGGCGCTGTCCCGGAAGGTGGCGATATTCTGTAAGTACACGAAGGAGGAGCGGCCGGACTCCGACACCAGCGCCAGGAACCGGTCAAACTGCCCCGCCTCCAGGGCGGCCACCTGCTGCTCTACCCGATGGCAGTCGGAGAAGTAGTGAATGGCCCGCAGCACCGCCCGGTCGCCGCACTGCTTCCGCAGGGCAGGGATGGACTTGTAAAATTCCCCTTCGTCCACCTGGGACAGGACTTCCTTGCCGAAGCAGGCCGCCACAGCCCGCATCTCGGCGGGCAGCGCCGCATAGTCGGCGGTCATGTCCGCATGGTCTGCGCCGGTGTCCACAATGCAGAGGGCGTAGCCCTCCTTGGCGAAGTCAAAGTCCACCGCATGGTAGACAGGATTATCGGCGTCCGCAAAGTCAATGGTGACAACGCCGCCGATGGCGCAGCCCATCTGGTCCAGCAGGCCGGAGGGCTTGCCGAAGTAGACATTTTCCGCGTACTGCCCGATTTGGGCCACCTGGGCCATGGAGAGGGCGCCGCCGCAAAACAGCGCGTTCACCGCCACGCCGATCAGCACCTCAAAGCAGGCGGAGGAGGACAGGCCGCTGCCCCCCGGCACGCTGGAAGTCACATAGGCGTCAAAGCCGCTGACGGAATACCCCAGCTGGCTGACCCTGGCCAGGATGCCCCGTATCAGGGCCTGGGTGGTGTTCTCCTCCGACGGCACCTTCTCCAGCTGGTCAGTGTCCACTGTGAGCAGGCCGTAGCCCTCCGACTGGATGTTGACCAGGGAGGTGCCGTTCTGTGCGCAGCAGGCCAGGGCGTCCAGGTCTACGCTGCCTGTCAGCACCTTGCCTCGCTGATGGTCGGTGTGGTTGCCTCCCAGCTCCGTCCGGCCCGGGGCGGAGTAGACGGCTACCTCCGTCTCATCCCCTCTGGAAAAGGCGGACTGGAAGCCCTCCGTGACGTGCAGGATGCGCTGCCGCAAGTCGGCCACCTCCCCGGATGGCCGACAATAGAGATAGGACAGGCGCTCGTCATATGCCCCGCCTGCCAACTGCTCCCGCAGCTCTTGGATTGTCAACATAGCTGTTCCTCCTGTATCATGATTGCGCAAGCGGTTGTCATTCCTGATTTCCCCCATCTGCCGCTTGCCTGGGGGCTGTTCGCTGTAGCCCTATTGTAGCATATTCCTTCCATGGGGACAAGCGGGAAACAACTCTTAATGCTGTAAAATTTCGTCCGATTGTGTAAAAATAATTCGGGCAGGGAACCGCTCCACCGAAGCGCGGTCTCCTGCCCGAGTTGGTTCGTATTAAAGAATATGCTCCAAAATATAGCGCACCTCAAGGCCCTGCTTGTGCTGCCAGCGCACATAGTTCGCCACGACCCCCAAAATCACGATGGTGCCGCAGAAGTACAGCCACATCATCAGCAGCACGATGGAGGCCAGGGAGCCATAAATCATGGAATAGCGGTTGGACAGGGTGATGAAGAAGGAGAACAGCCAAGTGAACAGCGTCAGCGCCAGCGACGCGAACAGTGCGCCGCTGGCCACCGGCGGATGGTGCCTGCCGCCGGGAGAGGTGATGCGGTAAATGAGCATTAGCAGCAGCGTGGCCAGGCCGAACATGATGCCCGCTCGGGACCAGTTCCACAGCTTGGTGGGGATGGAGATGGAGAAGATGTCGTTGACCATTTGGATGAACCAGCTGCCGGTAAAGACAATGACCATCGTGAAGTAAATAAACACGATGAGCAGGATGGAGTACAACACGGAGAACAGGAAATACTTCACACCGCGGAATACCTTCCGGCAATATATCTCGCCGGAGATGGAAATCAGGCTCCGGAAGGCGGCGGAGGCAGCGGTCAGCATGGAAATCGACCCCGTAATCAACAGGGCCATGCTCAGGTTGTTCAGGACGTAGGCCACATACTCCTCCAGCAGTTCATAGATTTGTTCCGGCAGGATGGCCTCCATAACGTCCAGCACCTGGGTGTCGCTGATGGGCAGCACGCCGATGATGCCAATCACCATGATCAAAAGGGGGAATACCGTCATCAGGGCGTAGTAGGCAAATTCTGCGCCGGAGCGGGAGATGCGCCGGTCGAGAAATACATTGGCCACGCAGTAGAGGAACCGCACCGGATAAAAGCGTGCGGACACCCGCTCCAGCCAGCTGTTCACCTTTTTCTCCATATCAGCACCTCTTTCCCGGGGCACCTGCGCCGTGCCCTCCCTGGGTATGGTATGCGCTCCGCCCCCTGTTTAGCACCGGGCGGCAGAAAAAGCAAAAACCGCCTGCAAATCGGGCAGACGGCTTATGCTAACCAATCAATGGCTCATGCTCACTCAATTGCGTTCAACTTAATGGTCATCTGGCTCTTCTTGTGAGCGGCCTTGTTCCGATGGATCAGACCCTTCGCAGCAGCCTTGTCAACGCACTTGATTGCGGCTTTGTAGGCGGTGGCGGCCTCGGCGCGGTCGCCTTCGTCAGCCTTGGCATCAAAGTTCTTGATCAGAGTCTTCATTTCAGACTTTGCAGCCTTGTTCTGTGCAGTCTTGGTCTGCGCAACCAGAACACGCTTCTTCGCGGACTTGATATTCGGCAAATCTAACACCTCCTGTACCAGCATCGCAGGCGCTCTAAATTTACACCTGCGCAGTCACATATTATACCATGAAACAATACCCTTTGCAACTGGTTTTTTCGTTTTTTTGTTGGGAGATTTCATAATTTTCTCCGCTGTGGGCAAGGCTAGTTTGAGGTGACTTTGACGATGCGAACGCATGATTCAGACCTGATAGACGAGGCCAGGGAGCTTTGGCAGGCCCAACGGGGCGACCCCGGCGACCTGCCCGGCATCCGCTCGGAGGAGCGCTCCTGCGGCCCCTTCTCCCTCAGCGAGGTGGAGGTGGGCGGGTTATAATACGAAGTGCAACACCCAAAAATCTCTGAAATAAAG
>JAJQFX010000038.1 GCA_021200895.1 Clostridiales bacterium
GACGGTGGTGGCATACCTCGGCGCCCTGTAACCCCCGGGCTGCCAACGGGTGGTGCTGGCCCTGGCCCCCAGCCAAATCGCGGCGGGGTGGGCCAAAGGGCTGTGCTGCCGGGCCGCCGTGGTGGGTGGGCTCCGGGAGCATGACAATACCGACGCCCTGAAGGGCTACCTCACCGGCTGCTGCCGCCTGCTGGTGGCGAACCCGGATGACAGCCGCGTCCGCACTCTGGCGGCCCAGTGGGGCGGCCCAAAGCTGACCTATGCGGAGAAGCGTGGGGAAGCCGACCTGAACGCCCGCTACCTTTGCCTGAGGCGGGAGCATCTGACCTTTGAAGCGGTGACGGATTCCGCCATCGCCCGGGTCTCCCTGGCGCTGCCGGGCAGCTATGACTTCTATATGGCGCTGGCGGCCCTGGGCTGCAGCCTGCTGGAGGGGTACACCCTCCGGGCGGGGGCGGCGGCGGTATCCGCCGCGCCGGGGGCTCCCGGCGTCCTGGAGCTGCGCCGCCGGGCGGACGGCCCGGATGAACTGATACACTATAGCTGCACCGTCCCCCAACTGGAGGCGGCGCTGCTGGCGGCCCGCAGGGCGGGGTCGGGCCATGTGCTGCTGGTGCTGGCCCTGCCCCCCGGCGGGGCAAATCGCAGGCTGCGGCGCATCGCGCTGCAAGGGGCGGACTGGTGCGCCCTGATCCATGCCGCCGGAGAACGTCCCGGCGGGCCGGATTTACCCGCCGCCGTGCGGGCGGCCCGGTGCAGTGGGGAGCCGGAGGATATTATCGTCTTTGCAGGGCAGGCGAACTGGGACGCGCTTTTGGCCGAGGCCCAGACCCCCGCTGCTGCCGCGTATCGACGGTAAAACGGAACAGAGAGGAAGCCGGAACCGGCTTTCGAAGGAGCGAGCAAAAGATGAAAGCAATCGTGAGTATTGTAATTGGGTTTTTGGCGACCTACCTGCTGGGCAAGGTGGTCATCCCCTGGCTGCGCAAGATGAAGGCGGGCCAGTCCATCAAGGAGGACGGCCCCACCTGGCATATGTCGAAACAGGGCACCCCCACCATGGGCGGGCTGATGTTCATCGCCGGGATTTTGATTGCCCTGGTGATTTGCGGCTTTACCGACCTCCTCCACGGGGACTTCGGCGGGCTGTTCGTCTACCTCTTCGCCCTGGTATTCGGCGCCATCGGCTTTGTGGACGACTTCTGCAAGGTGAAGTACCACAAGAACGAGGGGCTGACTGCTCCTCAGAAGTTCCTTTTGCAGCTGGCGGCGGCCATTGCCTTTGTGGTGCTGCTGCGCTACACCGGCTACCTGACCCCCGACCTGTATATCCCCTTCGCCAACGTCAGCCTGACCATACCCTGGCCGGTGTATATGGTCTTTGCGGCCTTCGTCATGGTGGGCACCGTCAATGCGGTGAACATCACCGACGGCGTGGACGGTCTGGCCACCAGCGTGACCATGCCGGTGGCAGTGTTCTTCCTGGCCGCCTCTCTGCTGTGGGGAAAGACAGAGCTGGGGGTGTTCTCCGGCGCGCTGCTGGGGGGCCTGGCCGGGTTCCTGGTGTACAACTTCCACCCCGCCAAGGTGTTCATGGGGGACACCGGCTCCCTGTTCTTGGGGGGTGCGGTCTGCGGGCTGGCGTTCAGCCTGGATATGCCGCTGATTTTGATTCTGGTGGGCATCATCTACCTCTGCGAGACCATGAGCGACATCATTCAGGTGACCTACTTCAAGGCCACCCACGGCAAGCGCATCTTCCGCATGGCCCCGCTGCACCATCACTTTGAGATGGGCGGCTGGAGCGAGGAGAAGCTGTGCGCCGTGTTCTCCGGCGTGACCCTGCTGGCCTGCGTGCTGGCTTTCCTGGGGGTCATGTTCCGCTATTGATAACCAGGAAGGGATAAAGCGCGACAGAAAGGAGCCGAAGGCGTATGGCAACTCAGGCAAGCACTGTGCGGACCAGGCAGAGCCGCACCAAACGGAAACGCGGCCGTGACCTGACCCAGGCGGAGAAGCTGCGCAGAGGGCCTATCGACCTGCCCTTTTTGATGCTGACCATGCTGCTGCTGGCCGTTGGGCTGATTATGCTGCTGTCCGCCTCCTCCTATGCGGCGCTGTATGACTCGGCGGCGGGCTATAAGGTGGTGGACGGCGTCATCACCTACGGCGACGCCATGTATTACTTCAAGCGGCAGGCCATCTATGCGGTTATCGGCGTTGTGGCAATGCTGGCGCTGTCCCGGATGGATTATCAGTACTGGCGCATCCTGTCCGTCCCGGTGCTGGTAGTCTCTATCTTTCTGCTGGTGCTGGTCAAGACCCCGCTGGGCGTCACCTCCAACAACGCGAAGCGGTGGCTGCATCTGTTCCTGGTGGCAGGCCCCACCTTCCAGCCCTCGGAAATCGCCAAGCTGGGGGTCATCCTGTTCTTCTCGGCGGGGCTGTCCAAGCGGAGGCCGGGGGTACCCACGTTTCAGAAGCGGCTCCGCCAGCCCCTGGAGGGTCTGCGGTGGTTCTTCTACTGGAGCGATTTGAAGGAACTAATCCCCTACATGGCGGTGCTGTTGGTGGTGCTGCTGCTGATTGGCCTCCAGCCCCACCTGTCCTGCATGATCCTGGTGGCGGCGGCCGCCGCGGCGGTGCTGTTCGCGGCGGGTATCCGCATCGGCTGGTTCATCGCCGGTGCCGGAGGGCTGGGATTTGTGGTCTACTATGTGCTGGTGGTCGTGGGCTATAACGGCACCCGTATCAAGTCCTGGCAGGATCCGTGGTGGGATCCCTCTGACAAGAGCTACCAGGTGCTGCAATCCATCTACGCGGTGGCCTCCGGCGGGCTGACCGGCCTGGGCTTCGGCCAGAGCCGTCAGAAGTACCTCTATCTGCCGGAGGAGCAGAACGACTACATTTTCGCCATCATCTGCGAGGAATTGGGGCTGATAGGCGCGGTGATGATCATCCTGCTTTTTGCCCTGCTGATCATCCGGGGCTACTATCTGGCCCTCCACGCAAAGGACAAATTCGGCGCCCTGCTCATTGTGGGCATCATCACCCTGCTGGCAACCCAGGTGTTCCTGAACATCGCGGTGGTGCTGAACGTCATCCCCTCCACTGGCATCTCCCTGCCGTTCTTCAGCTACGGCGGTACGGCGTTGGCGATACAGCTGGCGGAGATGGGAGTTGTCCTGTCAGTGTCCCGGCAAATCGCCGCGCCGCCCCAGGGGTGACGGCCTGAAACGAAAGGAACGGTAAACGATGAAAGTGCTTTTTACCTGCGGCGGCACCGCAGGCCATATCAATCCGGCGGTAGCGCTGGCCGGTATGCTGACAGAGCGCGACCACGCCCAGGTGCTGTTCGTGGGCGCAGAGGGAGGCATGGAGTGCTCCCTGGTGCCCCGGGAGGGGTATGACATCCGCACGGTGCAGATCTCCAGCTTCTACCGCAGCGTGAACTGGAACAGCCTCAAGCATAATCTCAGGACGGCGAAGAACCTGCTGGTCTCCCCCGCCCAGGCCAGGAAGATTCTGGACGACTTCCAGCCCGACCTGGTGGTGGGCACCGGCGGCTACGCCTCCTACCCCGTGGTGAAGGCCGCCGCCGGGCGGGGCATCCCCACGGCGGTGCATGAATCCAACGCCCAGCCCGGCCTGACCACGAAAATGCTGGCCAAGCAGGTGGATAAGGTGATGGTGGGTTTTGAGGAGTGCCGCAGCCTGTACCCCCACCCGGAGCGGGTGGAGGTCACCGGCACCCCGGTGCGCAGCGAGTTCTTTGCCCAGAACCGGGTGGAGGCCAGGCAAATGCTGGGCATCACTGACCAGAAACCGGTGGTGGTGACCACCTGGGGCTCCCTGGGGGCCCAGGTGATGAACCAGTACATGGTGGACTTCGTGGCCCGCGAGGTGGCGGAGGGCTGCCCCTTTCACCACATCTACGGCGTGGGCCAGCGGTACTATCAGTGGGTGCTGGACGGCCTGGCCCAGCGGGGCATCCGGCTGGAAGAGCACCCGGAGCTGGACATCCGGGAGTATATCTACGATATGCCGGTGGTGATGGACAGCGCCGACGTGATTATGAGCCGGGCCGGGGCATCCACCATCGCGGAGATCTCCGCCATCGCCCATCCCAGCATCCTGGTGCCCTCCCCCAACGTGGCCGCCAACCACCAGGAGAAGAACGCCCGGGTGCTGTCCGACCAGGACGCAGCCGTGCTGATGCTGGAGAAGGACTGCTCCGGCGACGCCCTCTATGACCAGGTGAACCGGATGCTCTCCGACGTGGAGGGCCTGCGGCAGATGGGGCAGAACCTCCGCAAAATCTCCGTCACCGACGCCAATGAGCGTATCTACAACGTACTAAAGGGCCTGCTCAAGTAACAAACCTTCCCCCCGCCGCATAGGTTAGGCTATATCGGAATGTGGGGGAATGGTCTATGGAAGAACTGATCGTCACAGGAGGGAAGCCTCTGTCCGGCAGCGTACAGGTTCACGGCGCGAAGAACAGCGTCCTGCCTATCCTGGCGGCGACACTGCTGACCGGCTCGGTCAGCGTCCTCCACAACTGCCCGGCCCTCAGCGACGTGACAGCCTCCCTGGGGATTCTGGAGCATCTGGGCTGCCGGGTGATTCAGAAGGGGGACTGCATCACGGTGGACGCCGCCGCCGTCACCGGGACGGAGATACCCGACCGGCTGATGCGGGAGATGCGCTCCTCAGTGATTTTCCTGGGGGCGGTGCTGGCCCGATGCGGGGAAGCGGAGATTTCCCTCCCCGGCGGGTGCGAGCTGGGGCCCAGGCCCATCGACCTGCACCTGAAGGCCCTGACCGCCATGGGCTGTGAGATTCGGGAGGAGGGCGGCACCCTCCGCTGCTCAGGCAGGCTCCACGGTGCGGAGCTTACCCTGGCCATCCCCAGCGTGGGGGCCACGGAGAATATCATGCTGGCTGCCACCGCCGCAGAGGGGGTGACGGTCATCACCAACGCCGCCCGGGAGCCGGAGATAGAGGACTTGCAGCGCTTCCTCCTGGCCATCGGGGCAGACGTTTCCGGCGCGGGCAGCTCCACCGTGGTGATTCGCGGCGGAAAACCCCTCCACGGCGGGGAACATACCATCATCGCTGACCGCATCGTGGCGGCTACCTACCTGTCCGCCTGCGCCGCCGCCGGAGGAGAGGTGCAGGTGCTGGGCGTCCAGCGCCTGCAGCTCCTGCCGGTGCTGGAGACCTTCCGGGAGGCGGGCTGCCTGGTTCACAGCTGGACGGACGGGGCGGCGCTGACCTGTCGCGGGCCGTTACATAGCGTGCGCCCGGTGCGCACCTCCCCCTACCCCGGCTTCCCCACCGACGCCCAGCCGGTGGTGCTGGCCGCCCTGGGGGCCAGCGGCGAGAGTCATATCACCGGCCTGGAGCATATTGACCGGGGCTATGCCAGCCTGGAGGCGGACTTGACCGCCCTGGGCGGCACGATTACCCGAACGGAACAGAGACACTGACCTGCCAAGAGAGAACGAGGGGGCACGAGGGCGTGGCGACAGAAAGGACCCGAAAGCATCAGAGCAAACGGAAAAATGGCGGCAGCCTGAACGGATTATATCTGGCCGTCTCCGTGGTGCTGATTTTGGCCGTGATTTTAGGCGGCTCTATTGTGTTCTTTAAAATCAACACCGTGGAGGTGGAGGGCAACGTCCACTATACCGAGGAGGAAATCGTGGATGCCTCCGGCGTCAATCTGGGGGACAATTTGCTTCTGACGCGGGACGCCACCGTGGTGGCGCGGGTGCTGACCCAGCTACCCTATGTCAGCAGCGTCGCCCTCTCCCACAAGCTGCCGGATACGCTGGTCATCACGGTGGCGGAGTCGGACGCACAGGCGGCTATCTATGACGGCAGCGGCAACTGGTGGCTGATGGACAGCAGCGGCAAGCTGCTGGAACTGCTGGAATCCGGCACGGACAGCGCCACGGACGAGGAGGCGGCCTCCAGCGACCTGGAGCCGGAAGACGCGGAGGAGGATACCTCTGAGGCAGAGCCGTCCTCCTCCGGTGTGGAGCCGGAAGAGGAGACGGTGGAGATGCCCGACCCGCCGGAGGGCTACCTCTACATCACCGGCTTAACGCTGTACCTGCCGGAGGCGGGCAGCGTCATCGCCGTGGAGGAGGACGGGGAGCGGAGCCAGAGCCTGATGCTGGAGAGCCTGCTGAACCTGCTGCCCGCCTTCCAGAACCGGGGGCTGCTGGAGGGCGTCGTCTCCATCGACCTCAGCAGCGAGAGCGAGATTATCGTCAACTACCAGAACCGCCTGACCATCAAGCTGCTCCAGGACGAGGACTACGACTATAAGGCTAAGCTAATTCTGGGCGTGCTAGAGGACTATGTGGACGCCAACTGGGAGGACGGCGACACCGGCACCCTGGATATGACCTTCTCCGACGGGAACCCCCGGCTGACGAAGGATTGACACGGGTACCATAGCCCCACGAAACTTGAACGAAAAAAATAAAAAACACCTTGACCTGCACACACTTTGCGTTTAAAATAAAAGAGGCGGAATATTGCCTGCGGTGGATCGCGCAGGAATTGATACATAGGAGGAACCTGGATATGTCCTTTGGATTTGAGCAAGAGCCTGAAAACGTTGTCAACATTAAGGTCGTTGGCATCGGCGGCGGCGGCAACAATGTGGTGAACCGTATGGTAGAGTCCGGCACCCAGGGTGTGGACTTCATCGCGGTGAACACCGACAAGCAGGCGTTGGACGTATCCAGCGCCACCTATAAGATTCAGGTGGGCGAGAAGCTGACCCACGGCCAGGGCGCTGGCGCGAACCCGGAGGTGGGTCGGAAGGCCGCCGAGGAGAGCCGCGAGAAAATCACCGAGGCCCTGAAGGGGACGGACATGGTGTTTGTGGCCTGCGGCATGGGCGGCGGCACCGGCACCGGCGGCAGCCCCATCGTGGCTGAGGTGGCCCGGGAGCTGGGCATCCTCACCGTGGGCGTAGTGACCAAGCCCTTCAGCTTTGAGGGCCTCGTCCGAAAGAGAGCGGCGGAGGCCGGCATTGAGGAGCTGCGCAGCAAGGTGGACTCCCTGGTCATCATCCCCAATGACCGGCTGCGCTACGCCACCGACCAGAAGCTGACCATGCGCAACGCCTTCGCCATTGCGGACGATGTGCTGCGCCAGGCGGTGGAGTCCATCTCCGACCTGGTGAAGAACGTGGGCTTCATTAACCTGGACTTTGCCGACGTGACTACTGTTATGAAGGACGCGGGGCTGGCCCACATGGGCATTGGCCGGGCCGCAGGCGAGGGCAAGGCCAAGGACGCGGCCCAGATGGCTATCTCCTCCCCGCTGCTGGAGACCTCCATCAACGGCGCACGGGGCGTTATCATCAACATCACCGGCGACCCGGACATCGGCCTGGAGGAGGTAGAGGAAGCCGCCTCCATGGTGCAGCAGGCCGCCAATCCCGAAGCCAACATCATCTTCGGCGCCACCATTGACGAGACGCTGGAGGATGAGATCCGCATCACCGTCATCGCCACCGGCTTTGACGAGAAGCCTGCGGAGCCCGCAGCCCCTTCCCCGAAAGGCGCTAAGGAGCAGGGTCAGCCCGCCGAGGCGAAGGCCGATGAGGCCCAGCCGCAGGCAGACGAAGCGGCCCAGGCTGAAGCGGCAGAGCCTGCAAAGAAGCCCGCAGCCAACTCCAGCGACGACGAGTATTTTAAGACGATTTTAGACCTGTTCCGGAATCAGGACGGCCAGAAATAACATTGGAACGCGAGGGCAATCGACCGCAGGCCGATGGCCCTCGTTCCATTAGGGCGGAGGCTGTTAGCCATTAGCTGTTGGCTGTTAGTGGCGGTGGTTGGAACCGCTGGTTTTTCCTCCTTAAATCTTTACTTCATTCAACTATCGCAAAATGCCAACGGAATTGCCAGTGATGCTGCTCAAGCAGGAAAAAGGTTCCGTTTTTTGCAACCGCGTGTGTAGTAGAAAATGAAAACTAAATCTTCACTTTTTTGCAGGGGCGGCTGCAAACCCCTCTGCCTCCCCTTTCCGGGGAGGCAAGAAGTTGTCATAATCTCTACGTCATTGGCTCCCCTGAAAGGGGAGCTGGCTGGCCGTAAGGCCGGACTGAGGGGTGATGCCGCAGTCTGTCCACGGGTATTTTGTGATGGTTGAACAAAACAAAGTTTTAGTTTTCACACTCTAGTAGGGGCGACTAGCCACTAACCACTAACCACTAGCCACTAGCCATCCTTGTCTAAGGAGCGTAATCCCATGAAAAACGAACTGGAACGCCTGCGCGGGGCGCTGGCCCGGCAGACCGCCCCGGCCACAGACCGCCCCCGGGACGCGGCGGTGCTGGTGCCGCTGGTGGAGACGGCGGAGGGCTATGCCCTGCTCTACGAGGTGCGCTCGGCCACCCTGCGCCGCCAGCCGGGAGAGGTCTGCTTCCCCGGCGGGGGCATCGAGGGGGCGGAGACGCCCCGGGAGGCCGCTCTCCGGGAGACCTGGGAAGAGCTTGCCATCCCCCCGGAGGCCGTGACCCTGCTGGGGACGCTGCCCCTGGCGGAGCACAGTTCCCGGCGGCGGGTGTACCCTGTGGTGGGGGCGGTATCTCAGGCGGCGGTGGAGGAGGCACGGCCCTCCCCGGCGGAGGTGGGGCGCATCTTCACCGTGCCGGTGGACTGGCTGCTGGCAAACCCGCCCAGCCGCACCTCCTTCACCCTGGCCCCGGAGCATTTGGAGGGGCAGCCCCCGGCGGCCCAGCGCTTCCTGAAGGACTATCGCCTCCGGCAGGAGGCCCTGTACTGGCCCTGGGACGGGGAGACTATCTGGGGCCTGACCGCCCGCATCACCTGGCAGCTGTTGACCTGCTGGGCGGACGTTTTTCACAGCCTGTGAAAAAATGACAAGCGGTAACAGGCCGCAACGGAAACAGAAGGGAGCAAACCGGCATGACACCCCAAACTACCAACGGCAGAGACACCATCTGGAAGCTGGAGACGAACCTGGACGATATTACCGGGGAAAACCTGGGCTTCGTCATGGAGCTGCTGTTTTCCGCCGGAGCCAGGGACGTGTACTACCAGCCCATCTATATGAAGAAGAACCGCCCGGCCTACCTCCTCAGCGTGATTTGCACCGAGGCGCAGCGCCCGGCGCTGGAAGAGCTCATCTTCCTCCACACCACCACCATCGGCATCCGGCGGGTGGAGATGGAGCGGACCATCCTTCCCCGGAGCATGGCCCAGGTGGAGACGGCTCTGGGCCGGGTGGCGGTGAAGGTCTGCACCCTGCCGGACGGGTCGGAGCGGGCCTACCCGGAGTACGACAGCGTAGCCGCCCTGTGCCGGGCCACCGGAGAGAGTTATCAGACAGTGTACCGCCTGGCTCAGACCGCCTGGGAAGCGGGAAACACGGCCCAATAAAAGTATTTGCCACCCCTAAACCGTCGATTCTCGCAAAGCGAGAGTGATTTTCGGTCTGCGGGGTGGCTTTTTTTGCGGGAATTTGCTAGGATAAACTTGTCCAAAGGGCCCGGACAGCAAATTTCGTAAGGAGTGAAGTACCGTGGAAGCGAAAACGATAGGGAAATTCATTGCCGTCCTCCGCAAGGCCAACGGCATGACCCAGAAGGAGCTGGCAGAGCGGCTGAACGTCTCCGACAAGGCGGTGAGCCGCTGGGAGCGGGACGAGAGCCGGCCCGACCTGACCCTGATTCCGGTGATTGCGGAGCTGTTCGGCGTGACGACGGATGAGCTGCTCCGGGGGGAGCGCAGCCCCGCCGGGGAGCCTGCCGGGTCGGCCCAGCCCTCCCCCAGGACGGAGAAGCAGATCGCCCACATTCTGGCGGACGGCAAGACGAAGCTGCTGACCCGGAGCGTCCTCTCCGTGGGTCTGAACCTGGCGGGGCTGCTGGGAGCCATGGTGATGAACTTCGGCTTTAACCGCGCCTATGTCGGCTTCTTTGTGGGCTGCCTGTTCTATGTGGCGGCGGTTCTGTGCGAGGCGGTCTTTTGTATCCTGGCCAACGCCGGGGTCAGCGGGGAGGACTTCCAAGGGGAGGAGCTGAACCAGTTCCGGCGCTTCCTCCTACGCACGGCGGAGGCCGTGATGGGTCTGGCGGTGGTGCTGCTGGGGGCGACCATTCCCCTGATTGCGATCCCCTATGACACCTATCAGGGGCTTGTGGGTATCACCTGGCTGGCCTACGGGCTGATAGGCGGCCTGCTGGCGGCGGCGCTGTGGGGCATCCTGACGATGGTAGTTTCCCGCACGGCGGAGAAGCGGGGCTTTTACCGCATCAGCGAGGAGGAAGCCACCCGCCGCACCAAATTGTGGAAGGCGAGAGGAAAGACCCTTGGCGTCACGGCGCTGGTGATGGCGGTGACCCTGGTGGGCCAGCTGATGTTCAACGGGAACGCATCGGCGGCCGACCTGGTGCAGGGCACCGTCTTTACCGATTTTGAGAGTTTCCAGGCCTACATGGCGACGGAGCCGGAGCCCGACGATGCGGTCGGGGACGGGGACGTCACCCTTGGGCCGGTGGAGTCCGACATTGAGGTAGTATGGGATGAAGAGACTGCTGCGGAGAAGAATGGCGCCGAGGAGGACGATAGCACCGGGGAGGAACTCTACCTGGAAGAACTCGAAGGCCCGGACGGTACCACGCTGGAATACGAGTGGCGGAATACCGACGTCTGGCAGGTTCTGACCAGCGGCGAAGGGGACAGCTGGACGGTGCGGGTGCTGACGGAGGAGGACTTTGCAACGGCAAGCCATATCCGAACGGTGGTCGGCAGCGTGTTCAGCGTGGCCTACGTCGCAGAGCTGGCAGCGGGCCTTCTCTGGTACCGCCACGAACTGAAAAAGAGACAACTCAGTTGACAAACGCGATGACCGCGCCCGCAGGCAGCTGCCTGCGGGCGCGGTTTAAATCGAGCGCGATGTTATCCAATTCAGGAGTGGGCGTCGGCTGCCTTTTTCCGGAGCCGCCCGTTGATGAACTCCGCCCCCAGGTTGTACAACACGGCAAACACCGGCACCCCCAAAATCATCCCGGCGAAGCCGAACAACTCCCCGCCGACGACGATGGCAAACAGCGTCCACATGGTAGACAGCCCCACTGTATTGCCCAAAATCTTCGGGCCGATGACATGGCCGTCCAGCTGCTGAATGATGAGCACCAGCACCGCGTACAGGGGCACGCTCCCCGGCGAGGCCAGCAGCAGGATGACGCCGCCGATGACGCCGCCGATGATAGGCCCTACCACCGGCACGATGTTGGTCACGCCAATCAGGACGCTGATAAGGGGCGTGAAGGGGATGCGCAGCAGGCCCAGCACCACCGCGCTGAACAGGCCAATCACCGTGCTGTCCAGAATTTTCCCGGCCAGGAAGCTAGTCAGCATCTGGTTAGACAGCTGGTAAATTTTGCTCAGCCACCGCTGGCCCTCCGTGGGCAGCAGCGCATGGCACACCTTCTTCAGCTGCCGCACCATCTGCTGCTTCTCCAGCAGGATATAGATGGCCGACACCACCGCCGTGAGCGCCGTCACCAGGCCGTTGCCAATGGCCCTGCCGTAGGCAAACAGGTTGCTGGAATAGTTTTCCAGCAGAGTGAGCAGCTCCTCCCAGATGGTCTGCCAGTCGGAGAACAGGGTGTCCACAGGGGTCTCGTCCACCGTAACGTCCACCGGCAGCTGGTTCAGCAGCCCCTCCAGATTGGCCAGGTAGGCGGGGACGTTTTCCATAAAGCTCTCCATGCTGAGACTGAGCTGGGGCACCACCATAGCGATCAGCAGCCAAATCACCAGCACGACCCCTACCAGCACCGCCGCTACGGACAGCGCCCGGTTCTTCAGCCACCGCTCCTCCAGATAGCGGGTGGGAATGTCCAGCAGCCAGGCCAGGGCGATACCCACCAGGAAGGGAAACAGCAGATCCAGCGCCGCCTTCCCCAGCTGCACAAACCAGGGCAGATGCTCTAAAACCTCGTAAAAGGCCACCGCCGTGACCGCCACCAGCATCCAGGGCGCCACCTGCGCCAGCAGCTTTTTCATCCGATTCAAAATCATCGCCTCTCTTCCGATGAATTATTTTTATGATAGCACATTTCTGGATAAAATGGTGTCCGAATTGTAAACCATTTCTTTTGGCGCAGTTTGCAGAAAAACTGCCCTTCCCCCATTGCAAGCCCGGGGAAAATCCGCTAAAATAAGGTGTATACTTGACTGCTCCAGGAGGAATTGTAATGAACGTCACTGGTAAGAGCTTTCTTAAGCTGCTGGATTTCACCCCGGAGGAAATCCAGGGCTTCCTGACCCTGGCCGCTGAGCTGAAGGCTCAGAAAAAGGCCGGTATCCCCCACCGCATCCATGAGGGGAAAAATATCGCGCTGATTTTTGAAAAAACGTCCACCCGCACCCGCTGCGCCTTTGAGGTGGCCGCCCGGGATTTGGGGATGGGGGTCACTTATCTGGACCCCTCCGGCTCCCAAATCGGCAAGAAGGAGTCCATCGCTGACACCGCCCGGGTGCTGGGCCGGATGTTTGACGGCATCGAGTACCGGGGCTTCGGCCAGGCCGTCGTGGAGGAGCTGGCGGCATACGCAGGCGTCCCCGTCTGGAACGGCCTGACCAACGAGTTCCACCCCACCCAGATTCTGGCGGACTTCCTGACGATTCAGGAGCACTTCGGCCATCTGAAGGGTATCCATCTGGTCTACCTGGGGGACGCCCGGTACAATATGGGCGACTCCCTGATGGTGGGCTGCGCCAAGATGGGAATGCACTTCACCGCCTGCGCCCCGGAAGCCTACTTCCCCGACCCGGCCCTCATCGCCCAGTGTCAGGCCATCGCCGCAGAGACCGGGGCCACCCTGGACTTTGTGACCGACCCCATCGCCGCCACCAAGGGGGCGGACGTATTGTATACCGACGTGTGGGTGTCCATGGGCGAGCCGGTGGAGGTGTGGGAAAAGCGCATCCACGACCTGGCCCCCTACCAGGTGAACCAGGCCCTGATGGACAACGCCGGGCCCCAGGCGAAATTCATGCACTGCCTCCCCGCCTTCCACGACCATAAGACCACCATTGGCAAGGAAATGGGCCTGCGCTTCCAGCGGGAGGCCATGGAGGTCAGCGACGAGGTGTTTGAAGGCCCCCAGTCCATCGTCTTTGGCGAGGCGGAGAACCGGATGCACACCATCAAGGCGGTCATGGCGGCAACGCTTTGACATTCACTGCGTGTCAATGGCAGTAACAGGGGGGTGCGCCGCGTTTCGCTGCGGCGCACCCCGCACTCCCTTTTTTGCTGTCAAAAAAATCCAATTCCCGCCGCTGGAAAGGCCGCCAGCTTTTGGCGGGGCGCTGCGCCGCATAGTTCGGGCGGAATTTCTCATACTACACTCGTCACTTCCACTCAGGAAGGGTCGAATCTTGAATAGAAAGAGAGATGCAACGAGTATGGCTAACAGCAACAGCAATAAGATCGTCGTGCCCCAGGCACGGGAGGCCATGGACAAGTTCAAAATGGAGGCCGCCAACGAGGTGGGCGTCAACCTGCAGCAGGGCTACAACGGCGACATCACCGCCCGTCAGGCCGGTTCCATCGGCGGCCAGATGGTGCGCAAGATGATCGAGGCTTACGAGCAGGGCCTGAAGTAATTCTGCCCCCTCCGCCCTCACCGGGGCGGAACGGAGTACCATTCTGAACCTTTTCACGCAAAGAGGCAGCCGGCCAGCAGGCCGGCTGTCTCCTTTTATCATGTACAGCTTACGCAAACTCACACGGGCAGCACGACGGAGCCGCCCGCCGCGCAAATGTTCAGCAGCTTGCCGTCTGCAATGCGGTAGCCCTCCCCATAGAGGGTGGTGACGCCGTCCTTCACCAGCAGGTAGCTGCCGTCCACCAGGGCGTAGAACGCCCGCCCCATGCTGTCCCCATAGGTGATGTCCTCAAAGAGGCGCATCCCGTCCAGCGTTGCGTGGCGCACCGCCTGATAGTGGGGCAGCACCATGGCCCTGGTCAGCCCCAGGCCGGGGAGGAACCGCTGATAGCCGGGGTCGATGGCCTCCCCCTCCAACTCCGGCTGGGCGTAGACCACCTCCGTGCTGTTCATGGTGCCTGCGCTGATGCTCAGCACAATGCCGGGGTAGCCCGCCAGCTTCTCCCGCAGGCCGATGCGCTGGAAAAAGGCGTTCTGGGTGGGGACGTGGCCCCCTGCCAAAATCAGCAGGTCAAACCGGCGCAGCGCCTCGGCGGAGTAGTCCCCGCTGGCCCCGTCCCAGACCGCCAGCCCGGCGAAGGGCAGGCCGGAGACGGCGAAGGCCTCCCCCAGCTCCGCCGCCCGGGACAGGTTCTCCTCATGCTCCTCCGGGGCGGCGCTGATGAACAGCGCCTCCATCTCCGGCTTCCACAGGGCGGCCAGCCGGTCGATGAGGCCATTGGTGCCGTTGACCTCTCTGGCGCTGTAGGGGTGCTCCGCATCCTTGGGGATGGCGGGGCTGCTGGTCAAAAATGCAATCATGGCGTTGCTTCCTTTCCCGATTCCGGGGGAAACTGTCACAGCCTCCCACCGGAGATAGTTTTATTCTGCGGCTATTGTACCACAATTTTCCCGGACATGGAAGGGGTTCCCCGTTTATGCACAGAAATCAAGTTTTCGGTTAAATGTACCAAAGAACCCCCTCAGTCTGGCCTTGCGGCCAGCCAGCTCCCCTTTCAGGGCAATGTCATCAATTTAAGGGGATTACGCTCCT
>JAJQFX010000126.1 GCA_021200895.1 Clostridiales bacterium
AACTTCTCTACTTTTTATTCGGGGGAGAGGGGTCATATCATTTTAGCACATACAGGGTTTTCCTCCTCGGATAAGGAATGCTCTGTTGCGCGCCCCCTTCCCCGCCCATGTTGCTTTCCGTTGCTTGCCGCAACGGGGCCTTTCATGGTATCCTCTCCTCATCAGCAAGGAGGTGCTGTTTCATGTTCAGTGAAAATTTGAAAGCGCTACGCAAGCAAAAGGGTATGAGCCAGGAGATGCTGGCGCAACAGCTCCATGTAGTGTGGCAGACTATCTCAAAATGGGAGAAGGGCCTGTCTGTCCCCGATGCGGATATGCTGATTCGCATTGGGGAGCTGTTCGAGGTGTCCGTCTCCGACCTGCTGGGGGAGCAGCTGGAGCACGAGCCGGAGATGAACCAGGTGGCCGCCCAGCTGGCCCTCCTGAACGAGCAGCTGGCCAACCGCACCCGCCGCCACCGGCGGATATGCAAGGGGGTGTTGATTGGGCTGGCCGCAGTGGCAGTCCTCACCCTGGTGCTGAGTTTTGCGGGGATGGCGACGTACCGGTCGGTACCGGAAAACCTGACCACGGTGGATTTGCTCTGCACCCTGGACGGGGAGGAGTACGGCTACACCATCACCTACGACCAGAACTATCAGGTGGTGGAGGCCGGCGGCGACGCCTGGCTCTTTGACCACATCGGCATGGACGAGTACAGCGACGCCAACCGGCAAATTGCCCTCATCGAGGACTACTTTGACCTCCGGGGCGGTACCGTCACCGTGACGGAGCAGGAGGCCGCATCCTCCGCAGAGGCAGAGTGAACTACAGAAATCCCCCTCCGGCGAACCCGCCGGAGGGGGATTATTCTTGTCGGTTGCAATTATGCCTGTTCGGGCTGGGGCGCGTCCCCGCCGCCCTCCAGGGCCTCCGGGGCCTGATACACCGCCTCGAAGTCCTCCCGGCTCATGGTCTCGTACTCCAGCAGGTATTCCGCCGTGGCGGTGAGTTGGGCCATGTCCCGCTGCAAAATCTCACGGCACTGGGCGTAGGCTTTCTCGATAATAGCCCGCACCTCCCGGTCGATTTTGGCGGAGACCTCCTCGGAGTAGGGCTTGGACTGGGCCATGGAGCGGCCAATGAACACCTCGCCCTTGTCGTCATCATAGACGATGGCCCCCAACTCCTCGCTCATGCCGTACTTCGCCACCATAGAGTGGGCGATGGAGGTGGCCCGCTCTAGGTCGTTGCTGGCCCCGGTGGAGATGTCCCCCAGCACCAGCTCCTCCGCAACACGGCCGCCTAAGAGGGCCACGATGTCCTCAAACAACTCCGTGCGGCTGACGAAGGTTTTGTCCTCCTCCGGCAGGGAGATGGTCATGCCCCCTGCCTGGCCTCTGGGGACGATGGTGATTTGATGCACCGGGTCATGGGTGGGCAGGGCGTGCATGGCTACGGCGTGGCCTGCCTCGTGCCAGGCGGTGAGTTTTCGGGCCGCCGGGGTCACGACGCTGCTCTTCTTCTCCGGCCCGGCGATAACCTTGATGATGGAGTCCTGCAAGTCCTGCATGGTGATGAAGGGCTGATTCTTCCGGGCGGCCAGGAGGGCCCCCTCGTTCATCAGGTTCTCCAGGTCGGCCCCGGTGAAGCCGCCGGTGCCTGCCGCCAGGGTGTGGAGGTCTACGTCCTCCGCCAGGGGCTTCTTCCGGGCGTGTACCTTCAGAATATCCTCCCGCCCCCTGATGTCGGGGAGACCCACATAGATTTGCCGGTCAAACCGCCCCGGACGCAGGAGGGCGGGGTCGAGAATGTCCACCCGGTTGGTGGCCGCCATGACCACGATACCGGAGTTGCCTGCAAAGCCGTCCATCTCCACCAGCATCTGGTTCAGGGTCTGCTCCCGCTCGTCGTGGCCGCCGCCCAGACCGGCGCCCCGCTGACGGCCCACGGCGTCGATTTCGTCAATGAAGATGATAGCGGGGGCCACCTGCTTGGCCTGGTCGAACAGGTCGCGGACACGGCTGGCGCCGACGCCCACATACATCTCCACAAAGTCGGAGCCGGAGATGGACAGGAAGGGCACCCCGGCCTCCCCCGCCACGGCTTTCGCCAGCAGGGTCTTGCCGGTACCGGGAGGGCCCACCAGCAGGATGCCCTTGGGGATGCGGGCCCCCAGGAGAGTGTACTTCTCCGAGTCCTTCAGGAAGTCCACCACCTCGGCCAGCTCCTGCTTCTCCTCCTCGGCTCCGGCCACATCGTCAAAGGACACCTTCTGCTTCATGTCCTCCTGAGAGACAGTCCTGGCTTTGCCGAAGTTGTTCAGGGGGTTTCCGCCGCCCCCGCCGCCGTTCAGGTTGGCCTGCCGCAGCAGCAGGAAGTACAGCAGCACCGCCATGACGCAGCCTCCCAGGATGCTGGGCAGCCACACCTGCCACCAGGGGGTGCCGCTGTCAGGGAGGTAGCTGTAACTGGCGAGGATGCCTGCCTCTGCCTGCTCCTCGATGAGGTCGTTCAGGTCGCTGTAAAACAGCTCGGTGCTGGCCACCTGGCAGACCGCCGTGGTGCTGTCCTGGTACGCCTCCCGGAGGCTCAGGGTGACAGTGCCATCCCGCACGGAGAAGGACGCCACCTGCTCCTCCTGGAACAGCGTCACCATCTGGCTATAGGTCACCTCTGCGGTGGTGCCGGCGCTGTTGGAGGAGGTGTACAGGAACATCACCAGGGCCACCAGGGCTACATACATGAAAATGGTCGTAATCGTTCTCTTGTTCAAA
Source organism: Clostridiales bacterium (assembly GCA_021200895.1). Taxonomy (GTDB): domain Bacteria; phylum Bacillota; class Clostridia; order Oscillospirales; family Oscillospiraceae; genus Onthomonas. The sequence continues at coordinate 2,757 of JAJQFX010000126.1, forward strand.
TGCTTTGTTCTCCAATCTGCCGCAAGGAAGGAACATCAGGCGCGTCCGTGCGGCCGACCCGCCGCGCCTGGGAGGTTTGCGGGCGGTCAGCCGCCGTAGACCTCCGGTTTCAGGATGCCGATATAGGGTAAATTCCGATACTTCTGGTCATAGTCCAGGCCGTAGCCCACCACGAAAGCATCGGGTACGGTGAATCCCGCATAGTCGGCGGTGATGGGTTTCGTCCGGCGCTCCGGCTTGTCCAGCAGCGTGCAAATAGAGACGGAGGCCGCCTTCCGCAGCTTCAGCAGGTCCATCAGGTAGTACAGGGTGTTGCCGGAGTCCAGAATGTCCTCCACCACGATGACGTGGTACCCCTCCAAATCCATGGAGATGTCCTTCTTGATTTCCACCTGCCCGGAGGATTTGGTGCCCCCGCCGTAGGAGGAGACGGAGAGGAAGTCCACCAGACAGGGCAGGTCGATGGCCCGGCTCAAATCCGCCATGAAGATATAGCTGCCCCGCAGGACGCTGAGGAGGAGCAGCTTGTCCTTCCCCTGGAAGTCCCGGGTGATTTCCGCCCCAAGAGCCTGCACCCGGCTGCGGAGCTGTTCCTCGGTGAACAGCACCTGTTCAATGTCTTGTTCCATACCCATTGTGATGGCCTTCTTTCTGTTTTATCATTAAAAATGATTTTTCGTTTTTGGCAGTTTCCCTGCCCGGAGCAAATCCTGTTCCAGCTGGGTATAGTTCTCGCAGGTCCAATCCACGGTTGCGACCTTTTTGCCGTCCTGCCAAAGGACGATTCTGGAGGAAACGCCCATTCTGGTGTTCTTTTCTTGCCGCACAGCGGTCACATCGCGGAGGGACAGCCGCCGCTCTTTCCGGAGCAGTCGGTGTATCGTGACGGCATCGCCGTCCACGGTGATGCGCCAGCGGGAGGCCCAGACCACCACCAGCAGCCCGACACCGGCGCACGCCAGGGCAAAGATGAAATGCCCGGCAGTCAGGCCGCTGACACCGTTCAGATAGAAAATCCCCCACAGCACAAAGAGCACAATCCCCATCCAGAACAGCACCGAATAGGCGGCAGTCAGGGCAGATGGGACCCGGATGACGTAGTGAGAGCAGTTCTGCCCCTTCGGCGGGTCGTCCTTCCTGTGCAGATGGTGAATCACGAGGTAAATCACCGTCATCGTCACGGCAGACGCTATCATCTGAATCATATCGGCTTCCTCCGTGTGATTACAATTTGGAATCTTGCGAGGAAAAATTGCGTTTTGTTATCGCCGTTCCGTGACAATGTGCAGCGCTTCCTCCCCCGGCTGGGGCAGGAAGGCGCAGTCCGCCCCGAAGGAGCACAGCGCCGCCACCCGCTCCCTGGAGAGGAACACCGGCAGGAAGTCCCGCTCCCCCTGGGGTACCTTGCTGTCAATCAGCAGCTTCTTCACCGTTTTCCGGCTTCGGGCAGGGAGGGTGATGGCGTCCCCGGACTGTCGGGGGCGGAGGGTGTAGTCTCCCGGCTGCAAATAGAAGGAGTGGGGCTGGTTGAACTTTCCCTCCGGGCAGGGCTCCAGGGTGCAAGTCACCCGCCAGCGGGGGGTATCCGTCACGCCGGGGACGGACAGGGGCACAGGGAGGAACGGCTCGTCCGTCTCCACCGTCAGCTCCAGCCTGTCATAGTTCCGCCGGGCGGTAAGGCCACCGGGCAGCGGGACGAAGCCGGAGGGCCGCCCGCTCCTGCAAAGCTGTAAAATTTGGCTGCGCTGGCTGGCAGTCAGCACTACCTCCGGCGCTGCCTTTGCTGCCAGCTGCTGCAGGGCCCGATTGGACAGGGGCAGAGGTGCATTTATCAGCGTTGCCACCGGAATGGCATAGCCTCCCGGTACAGCTGCGGCCTGGGCGGTCAGCGCCGCCGCCTGCCCCTCCAGATAGGCGTTGTCCGCCCGGAGGGTGGCCGCGCTGCGGCCCAGGGTTTCCGCCGCGTTTGACCAGCGGGTCTCCAGCAGGGGGAACACCTCATGCCGGAGGAAGTTTCGGGTATAGGCGGTGTCCCGGTTCGTCTCGTCCTCCACATGGGGGATACCGTGGGAAGCGTTGTAGGCTTCGATTTCCTTGCGGGAAGTGGTCAGGAGCGGGCGTACCAGATTCCCCCGCCGTGGGGCGATACCCCCCAGCCCATTCAGGCCGCTGCCCCGGAGCAGGTGGAGCAAAATCGTCTCCCCGTTGTCCTCGGCGTTGTGGGCGGTGGCGATGCGCTGGGCGCAGCACTTCTCTGCTGTCTCCCGAAGGAAGGCGTAGCGGTAGTTTCGGGCAGTCTCCTCCAGCCCCCGGCCCTCCGCTGCGGCCAGGGCGGGGATGTCCGCCCCGCCGATGTGAAGGGGAACGCCGTGGGATTGGCACCAGTTCTCCACGAAGGCGCAGTCCCGGCGGGAGGTTTCCCGGATGTGATGGTCAAAGTGGGCGGCTTCCACGGTGAAGCCGTACTGTTCCCCCGCCTCCAGCAGCAGGGAGAGAAGGCACACACTGTCCACCCCGCCGGACACCGCCGCCAGGACTTTCCCGCCCCTGGGGGGCAGCAGGCTTTCCTCCCGGCACAGCTTCCAAAATCCCTCCATCATTGCTCCTGATGGAAGGTGTCCCGCCCGGAGAAGGTGGTAAACTCTGGCAGCCATTGGACGATGACCTTGCCTGTCTCGCCGTGGCGGTTCTTCGCCACGATTAACTCCGCCTCGTTCTTGTGGTCGGAGTCCTCATTATAATAATCGTCCCGGTAGATGAACATGACGATGTCCGCGTCCTGCTCGATGGCGCCGGACTCCCGCAGGTCGGACAGCATGGGCCGCTTGTCCTGTCGGCTCTCGTTGGCACGGGACAGCTGGGACAGGCACAGCACCGGCACGTTCAGCTCCTTCGCCATGATTTTCAGGGCGCGGGAGATGTCGCTGACCGCCTGCTGGCGGCTCTCCCCGGCGTAGCTCTTGCCTCCGGCGGACTGCATCAGCTGGAGGTAGTCCACGCAGACCAGCCCCAAGTCCTTCACCCTTCGGCACTTGGCCAGCATATCGGTGACGGTGAGGGAGGGATTGTCGTCAATCAAAATATTGGTCTGGCTCAGCACCGAGGCGGCGTTGGCCACGTCCACCCAGTCCTGCTCCTCCAGGTTGCCGGTGACCAGTTTCTTGTTGTCGATCAGCGCCTCGTTGGACAGCAGCCGCATAGCCAGCTGCTCCCGGCTCATTTCCAGGGAAAAGTAGACCACGCTCTTCTTCGTATCCTTCCCCGCCGTCAGCAGGATGTTCAGCGCCAGGGAGGTCTTGCCCATGCCGGGCCGGGCGGCCAGCAGGATCAGGTCGGAGTTGTTCAGGCCGGAAATTTGCCGGTCCAGGTCGGTGAGGCCGGTGCTGATGCCGGGAATGTCGCTGTCACTGGCGGCCAGCTCCTCCAGGCGGGTATACACGTTGTCAATGGCCTCGGAGATGTGAATCAGGCCCCGGCTGGCCCGGCCCTGGCGGATGTCATAGATGCGCTGCTCCGCCACCTCCAGAATGTCCTGGGCGGAACCCTCGTTGCGCTGCACCATGCCGGTGATGTCCGCCGCCGTGTCCCCAATGCGGCGGAGCAGGCTCTTGTCCTGGACGATGGCGATATACTCCCCCACGTTGGCGGCGGTGGGGGTGATGTCCAGCAGCTGGAGGACGTAGTTCCGGGTGGTGTTCTCCTGATAGTACCCGTCGATGCGCATTTGCTCCAGCACCGTCACCGCGTCGATTTTCTGGGACAGGTTGAACATCTTGTTGATGGTGGTGAACAGCTCCACGTTTTCCTTCTGATAGAAGTCGTCCTTGCTGAGGGCCTCCATCACCTGGGGAATACAGCGGCTGTCAATGAGCATACTGCCCAGGACGGATTGCTCCGCCTCCAGGGAGTGGGGCACCTGGCGGTAGAGCAGGTCTTCGTTGTTCAGTTCCGGCATAGTGCGCCTCCCTTGGGTTGCCCATGAATGTATTTGAAATTTTGTCAAATCCCATTATAGCAAACCCTGCTTTGGAAAGCAAGCAATGTGTTTGTTTTCCTCTGGATTTTGCTTGTGCAAAGTATTTGTTGATTGCAAAAAAAAGAAGTAACCGCCCTGGCTCAATAGTGCGGTTACTTCGGTAATCCATCCAGGGGGCCAAACCGTTGCCGGACAGCGCCCTTGTTAAGTTTATTATATATCCATCAAAGGATTTTGTCAACATTTCGGCCAGTGTTCTCTCCGCAAAAATTATCGCCGGAGAGGTTCTTCGCGTGGCGAAAAACTACGGTCGAAGCCCTTGCCCTTTGGCGAAAAATGTGGTATCCTGTCAATGGCGCTGTCCAATACGGTGGCGGTTGGCTCCCTCTACGGGGGCAGCTTCTTCGCTTCCCCTGTTCTTCGGAAAGGGGGGCTGCCCAATGGCTACATCCGAAGTTTTACAACTTTGCCTTGTCATTATCGGCATTTGTAATCTGTTCATTCAGATAATCAAAAAGAAGTAACCGCCCCAAGCCCACAGTGGCGGTTACTTCAGTAACTAACCCAGGGGGCTAACCGTTACCGGACAGCGCCCTTGTTAAGTTTATTATATATCCATTGAAGGATTTTGTCAACTCTGAGGATTCAGGGTTTTTCTTTTTGCTCTGTGCTTACGCCTCCACCACCATCACATGAAAGCTCCCGGAAATCTCATACCCCATCTTGCACTTGACCTCGTAGGTGCCGAAGGCCTTGATGGGGTCGGCGCTGAGGCGGGCCTTGGGGATGTCATAGCCGTACTGCTTCTTCAGCATATCGGAAATTTCCTTGGTGGTGATGCTACCGAAGAGCTTCCCTCCGGCCCCGGCCTTGGCGGGGATCTTCACCACCACGTCCTTGAGCTGGCCCACCAGCTCCAGTGCCTCCGCCCGCTCGGCGGCCTCCTTGGCCCGGCGTGCCTTCTCCTGGAGCTGCATGGTGTTGATATTGTCCGCCGTGGCGGGGACCGCCAGCTTCTTCGGAATCAGGAAGTTACGGGCGTAGCCGTCGGAGACATCCACCAGCTGGCCTTTCTTGCCCTGACCCTTCACATCAGCCTGTAAAATTACCTTCATTGTCGTTTCCTCCTAAAATAGAACTCGGATGCAATATCCTTGTATGTGGTTGGTTCAATCCTTGAGCCGCCCGGAGAAGTAGCCGTCGATGGCCCGGTGGAGCTGCTCCGTGACCCCCTCCATGGTGACGTTGGGAATCTGCGCCCCGGCAGCGGCGGAGTTGCCGCCGCCTCCCAGGGTCTCCAGAATCACCTGAACGTTGATGTCCCCGGTGCTGCGGCCGGAGATGATGGCGGTGTCCCCGTCGAAGTAGAGGACGAAGGAGGTATCCACCCCCTCCACATTCAGGATGGCATCCGCCGCCTGGGCGGCGATCACCCGGCCCACGTTGCTGGTAGTGGCGGCGATGGCCACCCCGTCCCGGTACATGGTGGCGCTCTGGATGATGGCGTTCTTCTTGATGGTGTCCGGCAGGTTGTTCTGGAACAGCCGCTTGACCTCCATGGTGTCCGCGCCGCAGCGGCGCAGGAAGGCCGCCGCCTCAAAGGTGCGCCCGCCGGTGCGGACGGCGAAGCTCTTGGTGTCCAGCACGATACCGGCCAGCAGGGCCTCCGCCTCCACCCGCAGCAGGTCGGATGCCTCCATGATGTACTGAATCATCTCCGTCACCAACTCGCAGGCGGAGGAGGCGTAGGGCTCATGGCAGTTGATGGCCGCCCCTGTGATATACTCCGTGGCCCGGCGGTGATGGTCGATGACCGCCACCTGCCGGAACTTCTCCAGCAGCGCCGGGGCCGCCACCTGGCTGGGCCGGTTGGTGTCCACCACCACCAGGATGCTCCGCTCGTCATAGAGCAGCATGGCGTCCTCCGCCGAGAGGAACACCCCCTGATAGGCCTCCGACGCCGACAGCCGCTTAATCAGCACCGTGGCGGGCACCGCCCGCTCCTCCGCGATGATGGAGACGGGCACCCCCTTCTTCCGGCAGATGGCGGCTACTCCGGCCGCCGCACCGGCGCAGTCCATATCCCCGTTCCGGTGGCCCATGACGAAGACCCGGCTGGCGGTGGTGATGAGCCGCTCCAGGGCGTTGGCCGTCACCCGAATTTTCACCTTGGTGCGCACCTCCCGCTCCTGGGAGTGGCCGCCGTAGAAGGAGAAGTTGTTCTGGCTGCGGATGACCGCCTGGTCTCCGCCCCGGCTCAGGGCCATATCCAGGGCCAGGGAGGCGTACTCGTACAGGTCGTGGAAGTCCGCGCTTCTGTCCATGCCGATGCCCAGGGACAGGGTAGCGTTGATGCCGTTGGGAGACAGCACCTCGTGGGCCGTGTCCAGCAGCTGGGTGAACTCCCCCTCCTGGTAGGCGTGCATATACTGCTCCTCACAGACCAGGAGGTACCGCCCCCGCTCGTACCGGAGCAGCAGGCCGTGGGAGGGCTTCACCCAGTCGGTGAGCTTCTCCTCCACGGCGGAGCGGATACCGGCCCGCCCCTTCTCGGAGATGCCCCGCATCATCTCCTCATAGTTGTCAATGATGACGAAGGAGACGGTGGGGCGGGTGGCGTAGAACTGCTCCCGGGTCTCCACATAGTCGGTCACGTCAATCCAGAAGGTGGTGGCCAGCCGGGTCCTGCTCTCGTCGCCGCCGGTCATGCGGCCAAAGACCTGATAGCGCCGGTCGCCGATGCGCTGCTCCTGGGGGCAGAAGGGCAGCTCCCCCTCCTCCAGCCAGTCCATGGGGAGGTCAGGCACCAGCGCGGTGGTGTGGACGTCCAAATCCCGCTCCTCCTCCCCGATGATGCCCAGGAACAGGTCGTTGCACCAGATCACTTCCTCCGTGTCCGGCCGGAAGATGACCATGGGGAAGGGGGCGTTCAGCATGGTGTCCTTGCCGGAGGCTTCGATTTCCTTGCCGATTTTCGTCAGCTCCGCGGTCAGCGCCTTCTTCCGGCGGCCTTTGTAGATTTGGGTCGCCACGATGGCCAGCAGAGTCAGGCCCAGCTCGATGACGCCCGCCGCCTGGTTCAGCACCATCGTCACAACGGAAAACACCAGCAGCAAAAGATAGAACAGCTTATCATGGGGTTCTATCAGCCGATTCAGCTTTTGACTCAACCCGGGCACCTCCTTTGTGCCGTGTGCCCGTGGTCGTCGGCCTGGGTACACCTGTGATTTGATGAATCTCCATTATGCCGTTATTATACCAAAACCCGCCGCATAAAACAAGTAAAACTGTAGAGTTTCTCCCCTTACCTCAAAGCTGCCTCAGAACCGCCGCCGGACAGCCGGGGAAAGCGCGGCTTCCTCAGAGCCCGCCCGGCAGGTGCGCACGTTACGCCCCCAAAAGTGCCGCGATTGCCAAAACCTCCATCATTCCGCCCACAGGTACTTGCAAAACCGCCTTCAAGCGTATATAATTGTACCAGTTCCCCCTTGGAAAGGCGTGATCCTGTGAAGAGCTTGGTATTTGACACCGCTGCGCTGAAGCACAATATTGAGGTCGTTCGTACCCGGGCGGGCGACGCCCAGATTTTCGCCGTCCTCACCGGCGACGGCTACGGCGCGGGTCTGGTGGAGTTGGCCCGCGTCCTGCGGGAAAACGGCATTGACAGCTTCGCCATCGGTGACCCGGAGGATGCCCGCCGCCTGCGGGACGCCGGTTTCGGGGAGGAGCAGATTTTAATGCTGAACGCCACCGCCGACACCGAGGTATTGAAACAGCTCATCGACCTGAACGTCATCTGCACCATCGGCAGCTACGAGACGGGGGTAGCCCTGAACGCGGCGGCGGAGGAACTGGGTACCTACGCCGAGGCCCACGTCCTCATTGACACCGGCATCGGCTACTGCGGCTTCCTCCCCTCTGAGCCGGAGAAGCTGCTGCAAATCTTCCAGCATCTGCCTAAGGTGACGATTTCCGGTACTTACACCCGGCTGATTTCTGACAGCAAGGACATCTCTCATCAGGTGGAGCTGTTCCAGGAGGCCCTGAACACCCTGCGCCAGCAGGGCCTGGACCCCGGCCTGATCCACGCCTCCAACTCCGCCGCCCTGTTGCAGACGGACAATATCCAATTCGGCGCCGTCCGGGTGGGCAGCGCCCTGCTGGGCCTGACAGAGAAGCACCGGGGCCGGGGCCGCTCCGCCCTGAAGCAGGTGTGCCATGGCGAGGCCACGCTGGACGTGGTGCGCTGGCTGCCCAAGGGCTCCTCCCTGGGCTATGAGCAGCAGGTCACCCTCCGCCGGGCCACCCGGGTGGCCATCCTCCAGGTGGGCTATCAGAACGGCTTCGGCACGGAACGGGTGTGTACCAACTGCTTCCGGGCCTTCTTCCAGGCCCTGCGCAGCCGCCGGAGGCGCTATGTCACCATTGACGGCAAGCGGGCCCGCATCCTGGGCCGCATCGGCCCTACGGAGACCGCCATCGATGTCACCGACCTGAAATGCTCCGAGGCCTCGGTGGCCCGCTTCCAAATCGACCCCCGGTTCGCCCGGGGGCTGCACCGGGTCTATCGTTGACCGTTCCCATTCCGTCTGCACAGGAAACCGCCTCCTGTGCAGACGGTTTTTCGTGGGGCCTATCCCTGGCTGGCGCACATTTGTCGTTTCCCGAAGGATGGTGTTTTCTGATTTTGGATTATAAAAGAGATTTCTGATTTTTTACACAGTTTTGACAAAAAACCTGTTGCATTTTCAGAAATATTTGCTATAATATTGGGGCAACAGTATTCGCCGCAGGCAATTTGCCTGCGAACCTGACCGGCTGTCAGGGGGGATGGCAGCCGTATAAAAAAGGAGCATGAACGTATGAGCAAGAAATTCGTCTATCTGTTCTCTGAGGGCAACAAGGATATGCGGGAGCTGCTGGGCGGCAAAGGCGCCAACCTGGCGGAGATGACCAACGCCGGTATGCCCGTCCCCAAGGGCTTCACCATCACCACGGAAGCCTGCACCCAGTACTATGAGGACGGCAGAGCCATCAACGCCGACATCCAGCAGGAGATTCTGGACAAACTGACCATCCTGGAGGAGCAGGACGCCAAGCGCTTTGGCGACCCGGAGAACCCCCTGCTGGTCTCCGTCCGTTCCGGCGCCCGGGCCTCCATGCCCGGCATGATGGACACCATCCTGAGCCTGGGCATCAATGACACCGTGGCCCAGGGCCTGGTGAAGCTGACCAACAACCCCCGCTTTGTATATGACTCCTACCGCCGGTTCATTCAGATGTTCTCCGACGTGGTGATGGAGCTGGACAAGCGCAGCTTTGAGCGCATCATTGACGAGGTGAAGGCCAAGCGGGGCGTGGCGCTGGACAGCGAGCTCACCGCCGAGGATATGCAGGAGCTGGTAGCCCGGTTTAAGGAGTATTACCGCTCCCAGAAGGGGGAGGACTTCCCCCAGGAGCCCAAGGTGCAGCTGATGGAGGCCGTCCAGGCCGTGTTCCGCAGCTGGGACAACCCCCGCGCCCAGGTGTACCGCGCCATGAACGACATCCCCGCCGACTGGGGCACCGCCGTCAACGTGCAGACCATGGTGTTCGGCAACTGGGGCGACGACTCCGGCACCGGCGTGGCCTTTACCCGGAACCCCACCACCGGCGAGAAGGAGCTGTACGGCGACTTCCTGATGAACGCCCAGGGCGAGGACGTGGTGGCCGGCATCCGCCGCACCTCCGACATCTCCGAGCTGAAAAAGGTGAACCCCGCCGTCTATGAGGAGTTTGTGGACATCGCCACCCGGCTGGAGAACCACTACCGGGATATGCAGGACATGGAGTTCACCATCGAGCGGGGCCACCTCTATATGCTCCAGACCCGGAACGGCAAGCGCACCCCCGGCGCGGCGCTGAAAATCGCCGTCGCCCTGGTGAAGGAGGGCATGATTTCCGAGCAGGAGGCTCTGATGATGCTGGAGCCGGAGAGCCTGGACGCCGTGCTGCATGACAACTTTACCAAGGACGCCCTGGCCCAGGCGACCCCCATCGCCACCGGCGTTCCCGCCTCCCCCGGCGCAGGCTGCGGCGCGGCCTACTTCACCGCTGAGGACTGCGAGGCCAACGCCAAGAACGGCCCCGTGGTGCTGGTGCGCCAGGAGACCTCCACAGAGGACATCGTGGGTATGCAGGTGTCCGAGGGCGTGCTGACCGCTCACGGCGGCCGTGCCTCCCACGCCGCCGTGGTGGCCCGTGGCATGGGCCGCTGCTGCGTGGCCGGCGTGGCCGAGCTGGTGGTGGACGAGGACCAAGACCGCCGTACTGGGCGGCGTCACCATCCACGAGGGCGACTTCCTCTCCCTGGACGGCAGCACCGGCAACGTCTACCTGGGCAAGCTGGCCACCGAGGAGGCCAGCATCTCCGGCGACTTCGCCACCATCATGGAGTGGTCTGATAAATACCGTCAGATGTCCGTCCGCACCAATGCCGACAACGCCCATGACGCGGGGGTGGCCCTGCACTTCGGCGCGGAGGGCGTGGGCCTGACCCGTACCGAGCATATGTTCTTCGCGGAGGACCGTATCCCCGCCGTGCGGGAGATGATTGTGGCCTCCACCGCCGAGCAGCGGAAGAAGGCGCTGGACAAGATTCTGCCCATGCAGCGGGGCGACTTTGAGGGCATCTTCAAGGCTATGAAGGGCCTGCCCGTCACCATCCGCCTGCTGGATCCCCCGCTCCATGAGTTCCTGCCCAAGGAGAAGGAGGACATCGCCGCCCTGGCCGAGACCATGGGCATGACCTTTGACGAGCTGAACGCCGTGGTGGTCAGCCTCCAGGAGGTCAACCCCATGATGGGCCTTCGCGGCTGCCGCCTGCCCATCAAGTATAACGAAATCGCCGAAATGCAGACCCAGGCCATCATTGAAGCGGCCCTGAACGTCTATCAGGAGACCGGCGCCAAGGTCATCCCCGAAATCATGATTCCCCTGGTGGCCTCCAAGAGCGAGGTGAAGTACGTCAAGGGCATCATCACCGCCGTGGCGGACAAAATCATCGCAGAGTCCGGCGTGGAGCTGCCCTATGAGGTGGGCACCATGATCGAGCTGCCCCGTGCCGCCCTGGCCGCTGACCGCATCGCTGAGGAAGCGGAGTTCTTCTGCTTCGGCACCAACGACCTGACCCAGATGACCTGGGGCTTCAGCCGGGACGACTCCGGCAAGTTCCTGGGCGACTACCTAGACAAGAAGCTGCTGGAGCATGACCCCTTCCAGCGGCTGGACCGCCGGGGCGTGGGCCGTCTGATGAAGATTGCCGTGGACTATGGCCGTGAGGTGCGCCCCAATATGCACATGGGCATCTGCGGCGAGCATGGCGGCGACCCCACCTCCATCAGGTTCTGCCATGACATCGGCCTGACCTACGTCTCCTGCAGCCCCTTCCGGGTGCCCATCGCCCGGCTGGCTGCCGCTCAGGCCGCCATCAAGAACCCCCCCCCCGCTGAGCGTGGGGCTCCTGGCGCATCCCATAAAAAAAACAGCAAAGCCCGGTTCCCAGGAACCGGGCTTTGCCTATCGGTCGCTGACGGTGGGCACGTCAGAATGGGCATAGATCAGGTCGTCCAAATCCTGCTCCCGCTTCGGCTCCGGCGTCTGCCGGGGCCTCTCTTTCTCGCTCAAACGGTTCCCTCCCATGCCGGGGCCGCCGGGGCGGCTCCCAGAGAATACCCACTATTCTATGCCTGGAGGCGGGAGAAGATGCGCGAAGTCCGGGGGCTGCGTAAAATTTCTGTGCCAGGAAATCTCTGAATAAATGCGCAGGAGCGAGTTGCGGCAAATTTTTTGCGTTGGGTATAACAAAACCCCCGCTCAGCGTCTGCTGAGCGGGGGTTTATGTAGGCACCACCTATTTTCCCGGCCCGTCTCCAGGCAAGTATCGTCGGCGAAGGTGAGCTTAACTTCTGTGTTCGGAATGGGAACAGGTGGACCCTCACCCCAATCGG
>JAJQFX010000176.1 GCA_021200895.1 Clostridiales bacterium
CCAACGAACAGGCCAGAACCCAACGCCTGACCGCTGCCGACCTGATTACCGCAGTCTTTCCGGAGCAGGCGGGCCAGGGTGCGCTGGATGCGGAGTTCCTCGCCGCCGACCGGCAGAGCGCCGTAGGCGTTTCCGGCCTGCCCTTTGAGGCCCCCATCTGCGCCTATCTGCTGAATCAGCCCGACATCGCCGCCTATCTGGGCCGGTTTGCGGGTAGTCAGCTGCTGTGGCTGGAGGGGGAGACCCTCTGCCATCAGACCGAGGATGGCCTCCATGCCGTCCCCCAGGACGTGGCCGAGGCGGTGAAAGCGGTGCTGCACCGGGTGCTGACCAGCCCCGGCAAGCTGAATGACAGCGGCGAACTGCTGCTGGACCTGAAAACCTACCCCGTCGGCCCCCACTACCCGGTGAATCTGCTGCTGGGCAATCGGGCGGGATACCCTTACCCCCTCTGCACCACCCCCAAGAGCGTGCTGGATGCCCTGGGCCGGGGCTCCTTCCGGGCCACTGGCGGGCAGCAGGTGCTGGCCACCCGCTGCGTTCTGCCCCTGGAGGAGAACGGCGAACCGGCCAACCGGCAATTCTACCTGGTGGAGGACGGCAGGCAGATCTTCTACTCCGCCGACGTGTGGGACAATGTGGCCTCCGCCAGCTGCTGCCACTCCCAGAACCGCACCGTCATCACCTATCAGACGGAGTGCGGCCTGGAGATTCGCCGCACCATCTTCATCCTCCCCCAGGAGGACGGGATGCCCAACGCCGTGGAGGCCCAGCGGGTGGAGATCGTCAACCGCTCCGGCCGGACGCGGCGGCTGAAAATCGTGATGACCGGGATGTTCGGCATTGCGGGCCCCATGACCATCGCCAACGACGTGGTGTATGCCAACGTGGTCGTTGAGAGCGAGGTCTTTTACCAGGACGGCCGCCCCGCTGCCCTGACCCTCCATCAGAACCCCCAGGAGTGCGCCGGGGAGAAGCGCTTCGCCGCCCTCCTGTGCAACGGGGAGACGCTGGACGAGTTCTGCGTCAGCCTGCCTGACTTCGTGGGCAGCGGCACCCTGGCCCGTCCGGAGCTGGTGGCCCACCTGCCCAGCCGGTACAACCGGAAGATGGCCCCCTTCTTCGCCATGGGCAAGTCCTTCACCGTCCAGGACGGGGAGACCGCCGTGGTGGACGAATTTGTGGGCATGATGGAGACGGAGGAGGCCGTGAACGCCCCCTTCGACAGCGCCCTCCACTGCCTCCTGGAGCAGTACCGCGACCCCGCCGCCCTGAACCGCACCCTGCAAACCGTGGTGGACTTCTGGAACCGATACCCCTCCTACCTGGTGCCGGAGACGGAGGACAGCCAGTTTAACGCCTATGTGGGCCACAATCTCCCCTTCCAGGTGCTGTATCAGACCTACGTCTCCCGGGCCTTTGCCTGGACGCAGAAGTCCTATCGGGAGACCGGCTTCCGGGAGATTCAGGACATTTACGCCTCCATGTACTACCTCAGCGCCATCGGGGAGAACGACCTCATCAAGGATTTGATTTCCAACTGGGTGCGCAATGTGTTCCCCATGGGCTATGCCTATCACAACTTCACCTTCGCCGGCAAGGAGCCGGGGGACTGCTCTGACGACCAGCTCTGGCTGGTGCAGGCGGTGTACCGCTATGTGGAGCTGACCGGCGACAGCGCCTTCCTCCTGGAGGAGTTCCCCATGGCCGGAGAACAGGGGGGCAGCCGTCCCCTGTGGGAGACGCTGATGGCCATTCTGACCTACAGCGGGAAAATCTCCGTGGGCAGGGACGGCCTGCCCCTGCTGGACAAGGCGGACTGGAACGATACCCTCCGGCTGGATCCGGTGGTGCTGAAAGGCCCCGAAAAGGAGGCCCTCTACCGGAAGCAGCTGGCGGAGCGCGGGCAGGAGTACGGCGTCCCCTTCGAGAACACTATGAGCGAGAGCGTGATGAACGCCTGCCTGCTGAAAATCGCCGCCGACGAGGTGGCGGAGATGGCCCCGCTGGTGGGGAAGGAGGCCGACGGCGCGCTGGCGGCGGAGGTGTCCGCCCAGACCGCCCAGGCCATGCAGGCTCACGCCTGGAAGGGCGACTTCTTCGCCCGCTGCCTCATCAATGATGACCGGGAGGGCGGCTACACCTACCTGGGCGCCCAGGGGGACAATTTGGCCCTGGAGCCGGAGATGGACGGCACCTACTTCCTGAACTCCTACAGCTGGCCCATTCTGGCGGGCGTGGCCACGGAGGAGCAGGTCGCCACTATGCTGGAGCGGGTACAGACCTACCTGAAAACCGACGCCGGGCTGAAGCTCTGCACCCTGGTGGCCTATGACCGGCTGGGGGTGGAGACGGGCACCGCCCTGTACTTCCCCGGCGACCGGGAGAACGGCGGCGTGTTCAAGCACGCGGCCATGATGGCTACGGTGGCCTCCCTGAAGGCGGCCAAGTGGGTGAAGGACCCCGCCCTGGCCCGTCAGCTGGCGGAGCTGGCCTTCTTTATGATCGACAAGACCCTCCCCTATAAGACCATGGAGGACCCCTTCCGCCGGAAGGGCAACCCCCGGTTCTGCACGCAGTACAATAACAGCGAGACGGGGGAGAACATCGGCCCCATGCTCTCCGGCACGGCCTCCTGGCTGACGCTGGCGGTGTACGAATCCCTGGGCGTGGAGGTGACCGGCGACAGCCTGCACCTGTCCCCCCTCCTCCAGCCCGGCACAACGGGGCTGCGCTACACCATAAACCTGTTACAAACCACGACGATGGTCGAAATAGTAAGCGATGGCACGCGGTTCCGCACGGGGCCGGAGACGGAATATCTGCTGGACGGCGCACCTGCCGGGCAGACGGTCCCCCTCCTCCGGGATGGCGGCACACACCGGATACTGATCCGGCTGTGACTCGAGGCTTGTGAGGCCGGGCGCAGAAGCGTCCGGGAACATAGAAAGGAGGCGGGAGCGCGAGCGTTGCCTGTTGGCGGCAGCACGGCGGAAATTTTTCACCCAAAAAGGAAAACGTTTTCGCTCCGCTGCGGTATCGCACCCGGAGGCCTGGCCCTCCGGCTGAAAAATGTAAAGATAGGAGGAAATCCATGACAAGAACTATCACAAACGCCAGGGAGAGCGGGGAGAGATCCGGCAGTAAACTCATGGTGCTGAATCGGGTCGTCATCATCCTGGCCTGCGCGGCCACGTTCTTCCCGGGCCTGTACCCTGGCCGCGTCACTACGGAGATCAGCCGTAACACCTCGCTTCTGACGGCCAGCATCTCCTACGATTCCCTGGTGAGCAACATCTCCCGGGCCCTGAAAAAGGGCTGGGTCAGTGCCTCCACCTTCCAGCTCCTGATGGTAGCCAGCATCATCGTCCTGGTGGGCATCATCCTCTGCGCCATCGGCGGCTGTATGTCGGTGGGCAATCACCGGATGCGCTATGTGGGCATCCGCTTCCCCATCATCGGCTCCGTGGTGATGGCGGTGGGGCTGGTGTGCATCTATGTGTGCCACGGCCAAATCGTGGCCGCGGATACGGAAAAGGTGCCCGCCAACTTCCCGGTGGGCTTCATCGTCTTTGCCGTGATGGCAGTGCTGATTTTGCTGACCAGCCTGGCGGAGCTGCGCATCGTCCTTCCGCTGAAGAGCGACCTGGAGCCGAAGATGCAGATGGGGGAGAAGTATCACCTCTTCCTGCTGTTCCTTCCCATCCTGGCTCTGGTCTTCGCATTTTCCTATCTGCCCCTGTGGGGCTGGCGGTACGCCTTCTTTGACTACTCCGCCGGCGGCACGCTGTCGATGGACAACTTCGTGGGCTTCAAGTGGTTCACCTATCTGTTCCAGAACAGCGCCACCCGCTCCGACCTGTTCCGGGTCATCAAGAACACCCTGGCGCTGTCCGGCATCGGCATCGTCACCAGCTGGCTGCCCATGATTTTCGCCATCTTCCTGACGCAAATCAACAGCAAGGGCTTCCGCCGCGTCGTCCAGACCTGCACCACCATCCCCAACTTCCTGGGCTGGGTCATTGTCTACGCTGTGGCCCTGGCCATCTTCTCCACTGACGGCTTTATCAACAGCTTCCTGAGCAACGTGCTGGGCATCGCCTCCAGCACCAACTACCTGATGAACTCCAGCCATATGTGGCTGAAAATGTGGTTGTGGGGTACCTGGAAGGGGCTGGGCTGGAGCGCCATCATCTACATCTCCTCCATCACCGGCATCGACCCGACGCTGTATGAGGCGGCCACGATGGACGGCGCAGGCCGGTTCGCCAAGATTTGGTATGTGACCATTCCTCAGCTGGCCCCCACCTTCTTCGTCCTGCTGCTGATGAGCATTGCCAACGTCCTCTCCAACGGCCTGGATCAGTACCTGGTTTTCTCCAACGCGGCCAACATGAGCGCCGTCGAGGTGCTGGATTTGTACGTTTACAACCTGGGTATCGGCAACGGGCAGATCCCCCTGTCCACCGTCGTGGGTATGTTCAAGTCGGTCATCAGCGTGACCCTGCTGTTTGCCGCCAATGGAGTTTCCAAGAGGCTCCGCGGCGAGAGCATCATTTAAGGAGGTGCATCATGGCTGTAGCAAACAAGAAATGCCGCCCAAAGATGACGGCCTTTGGTATTCAGTACCGCATGACGGCTGGAGACTATGTGTTTAATGTCCTCAACGTCACCTTCTTCGTGCTGTTTACCTTCATCTGCATCTTCCCGTTCTACTATCTGTTCATCAACACCATCTCGGACAATGACCTGGTGGGTATGAACATGATTACCCTGATACCCAAGGGTATCCACTTCTCCAACTACATCGCCCTGAGGGACGTGCAGGACTTCGGCCAGTCCGTCATTATCACGGTGAGCCGTACCATCCTGGGTACCGCTCTGATGGTGCTGGCCTCCGCCTATGCCGGCTACCTGACCACCCGGCAGCTCATGTGGAAGCGCAGCTTCTGGTATCGGGCGATGGTCATCACCATGTACTTCAACGCGGGCATGATCCCCACCTACCTGAATATGATGAGCCTGGGCCTGACGGACAACTATCTGGGCTACATCATTCCCGGCATCGTGGCGCCCTACAACATCATCCTGGTCAAGACCTACATCGAGTCCATCCCCGGTGAACTGGAGGAGAGCGCCGAGATAGACGGCGCGACGGTGATGCAGACGTTTACGAAAATCGCCCTGCCCCTGTCCAAGCCCATCCTGGCCACCATCGCCGTGTTCGGCGCGGTGGGCAACTGGAACTCCCTGCAGGACTCCCTGATTTACATGGCCAACAGCCCCAGCCTGTACACCATGCAGCACCGGCTGTACATCTATCTGAACAGCTCCTCCAACTTGGCCCAGGCCATGCAGTCCGGCACAGCGGTCACCTCCGGTATGCTGAACAACAAGGTCATCAAGTACACCATCTCTATGGTCACTGTCATCCCCATTGCGCTGGTCTACCCCTTCATGCAGAGATACTTTGAAGAAGGCATTATGATGGGCGCAGTGAAAGGATAAAATGAAAGGATGTGCAAAAACATGAAAAACGTAAGAAAACCCATCGCACTGCTGCTCTGCATCGCTATGGCGCTGGCGACCCTCACCGGCTGCGGCGGCGGCTCTGACAGCTCCAGCGGCACCGACAGCTCCGGCGACGCTTCCAGCGCCTCCAGCGCTGACGCCTCCGCCTCCAGCTCCGACGCGGAATCCTCCGGCGCCTCCAGCGCTGACGCCTCCGCCTCCAGCTCCGACGCGGAATCCTCCGGCGCCGGCACCGAAAGCGAAAGCCTCCCCTATGGCAGCGACGAGCGTGAGCCGGTCACCCTGACCGCGTTCAGCCAGCTGGCTAACTGGAGCGGCAACCAGGGCGGCTGGAGCGCTACCCTGCTGAAGGATATGTTCAACGTAGAGCTGGTCATCATCCCCGATACCAACGGCGCTTACTCCACCCGTATGGAGAGCGGCGACCTGGGCGACATCGTGGCCTTCGGCAGCAACGGCAGCGACTATTCCGACGCCGTCAACGCCGGGCTGCTGTTCGACTGGGAGGACGAGGATTTGCTGCTGAACTACGGCCAGGACATCCTCGCCAACTGCGCCACCGCCCTGGAGGCCAACCGTGAGCTGAACGAGGACGGGGCCATCTACGGCATCGGCCACGCCTACGCCTCCTCTGACGAGGAGCACGCCAGCTTCTTCTACACCTGGGACATCCGCTGGGATCTCTACAAGGAGCTGGGCTATCCTGAGGTCAACGACCTGGACGACCTGGTAGACCTGTTCGTGCAGATGAAGGAGCTGGAGCCCACTGACGACGCCGGCAACCCCACCTATGCTGTCAGCTCCTTCCCCGACTGGGACGGCAACATGGTCATGTACGTCAAGAGCCTGGCCTCTGCCTACTACGGCTATGACGAGTTGGCCCTGGGCCTGTACGACTCCGAGACTGGCGAGTTCCACGACGCCCTGGAAGAGGACGGCCCCTATCTGACCGCTCTGAAGTTCTTCAACGACCTGTATCAGGAGGGCCTGCTGGACCCCGACTCCATGACCCAGACCTACGACCAGGTGATCGCCAAGATTCAGCGCGGTGGCACCTTCTTCTCCATCTTTGACTACATGGGCTCCGCCGCCTATAACACCGACGCCCACACCTCCGAGGGCAAGTACATGGCCAGCCTCCAGCCCACTGAGGCCACCAACATCTGCTACGGCCTGAGCACCTACGGCGGCAGCCGTATCTGGGCTATCGGCGCCAACTGCGACGAGCCGGAGCGTGCCATGGAAATCATCAACTGGCTCTACACCAACGACGGCGCTATGACCACCTGGTACGGCATCCGCGGCCTGATGTGGGACTATGATGAGGACGGCTACACCTACTTCACCGAGCTGGGCCAGGCCTGCCATGACGACTCCACCTATGACCTGACCGGCGTGGAGTGGACCTCCCCCTACACCGGCGAGACCTACACTCTGGACGGCACCTTCAACGACGGCATGATTCAGATCAACAACACCACCTGGGACCAGTCCGCTGAGAACACCGATTCTGTGGAGGGCGAGAGCTTCTACTACAGCGATTGGGCTTCCCAGATCGGCGATGCCAAGAGCGAGATCGAGCAGGATTGGCGTGACTACACCGGCACCACCCAGAACCAGGAGTATCTGGACGCCCAGAACTATGCCATCATCCCCTCCACCAACTATTCCGAGAGCACCCGTGAGCCCGAGCTGGACGTGATTTGGAGCCAGGTCACCACCGCCGTCAAGAACGGTTCCTGGAACGCCATCTATGCCAGCAGCGATGAGGAGTTTGACTCCATCGTGGCTCAGATGATTTCCGACTGCGAATCCTACGGTTATGACCAGTGCATCGAGTGGTGCGAGAACGAAGCCGCCACCCGTTATGCCCTCCAGTAACCCGACCCAGTCCATCAGCGGAAGCTGAAACGCCAGAACACTGGCAGACAGCGGCCATGGCCGCTGTCTGCCCCCGGAGGGTGCATATGCACCCTCCGGGGGCAATCCCAACGATACACCACATGATAAACCCTCAAACGTCAGGAGGTTCCCTATGAAACTGCGCGTTGATTCCCCTATTATTACCGTTGGCATTAAAATCACCAATCTGCTCATCATCAACCTCTTTTGGTGGATTGGCTGCCTGCCCATCGTGACCATCGGGACCTCCACCATTGCGGCCTATTCCCTCACCCTGAAAATGGCGGAGGACAGCGAGCCCTCTGCCATTACGAAGGCATTCTGGAGCGCCTGGATTCACAACCTGAAGCACGGCATCCCGCTGACCCTGATTTTCGCCTTCGCCTGCTACAGCGCCTGGATCAGCTGGCAGATTTTTGACCAGGTGGACGGGAACCCCATGATTTTCCTGGTGATGACCCTGATTATCATTCTGCTGCTGGTAATGCACTATCTCTACGTCTGCCCGCTGGAGGCCCGGTATCAGAACAGCCTCTGGAACAATCTGCACAACGCCCGGCGTATCTTCGCCCGCTTCTTCCTCCGCTCCCTGGGGATGCTGGTGATGCTGGTGGCGCAGTTCCTGCTCTTCACCCAGGTGACACCCATCCTGACCTATATCGGCCTCTTCTGCGGGCCGGTGCTGATGTTTTACACCACCAGCCAAATCATCATGCCCATCTTCCGCAAGCTGGAGAAGGACGGCACCGCCTCCGACGGCATGAGCATCACCGGCAATAAGGACGACCACGAATACGGCGGCATCTATTAAATCTGTAGTTTCCAGGGGCAGAGGCTTCCCAGCCTCTGCCCCTGCTTTCATAATCACAACAACATACAGGAGGACACAAACATGAGGTTTGAAAACGACAACGGCGCTCTGGTCTTTTATCACCAGGGCGAGCAGGTGCGCATCGAGGCCTGGGGCAGCGACGCCCTCCGGGTGCGCAGCACCATGCAGTCCGCCTTCAGCGGCAACCGCTGGGCGCTGACAGAGCCGGTGGAGCAGGAGACTGCCCCGGCCCAGGTCACCATTGCAAAAGAACCCCATTGGGTGGGCGACGGCAGCTATGACGAGCGGGAAATCGCCACCATCACCAACGGCCGGATACGGGCCGTGGTGAACTTTGTGGGCATCATCAGCTTTTATCGGGACGATACCCTGCTCCTGCGGGAGTACTTCCGCTCCTATGACGGCACCCTCTCCCGGGAGAGCCGCTGCCTGAAGGTGGTCAACCGGACGTGGAAGGGCATCATTGGCGGCAGCGAGTACTCCCTGAACGTCAAGTTTGAGAGCAACCGGGGGGAGAAGCTCTTCGGCATGGGGCAGTATCAGCAGCAGGACATGGATTTGAAGGGCTGCGTCCTGGAGCTGGCCCAGCGCAACTCCCAAATCTCCGTCCCCTTCGCGGTGTCCTCCCTGGGCTACGGCTTCCTGTGGAACAACCCCGCCGTGGGCCGGGTCACCTTCGGCAAGAACTACACCGAATGGATCGCCCGCTCCACCCGTGAGATGGACTACTGGATCACCGCCGCCGACACGCCGAAGCAAATTCTCGCCAACTACACTGCTGCCACCGGCCGGGCAGGGGAGTTCCCGGAGGATTTGATGGGCCTCTGGCAGTGCAAGCTCCGCTACCGCACTCAGGCGGAGGTGCTGGAGGTCGCCCACCGCTACCAGGCGGAGGGCATCAAAATCGACCAAATCGTCATCGACTTCTTCCACTGGACAGTCCAGGGGGACTGGAAGTTCGACAAGACCTATTGGCCCGACCCCAAGGCCATGGTGGACGAGCTGCATTCCATGGGCATCAAAGTCCTTGTGTCCGTATGGCCCTCGGTGGACCGGAGGAGCGAGAACTTCGGCCCCATGATGGAGCAGGGCCTGCTTATCAGGACGGAGCGGGGGGCCGCACAGACCTATGACTATCAGGGGGACTGCGTGGAAATCGACGTATTCAACCCCAGGGCCAGGGAGTACGTCTGGGAGGTCTGCAAGCGGAACTATTATGACTACGGCATCGACGCCTTCTGGCTGGACAACTCCGAGCCGGATTTCGGCGTCTATGACTTCGAGCAGTACCGCTACGCCGCAGGCCCCGCCCTGGCGGTGAGCAGCCTGTACCCTCAGCTGTACAGCCGGGTGTTCTATGACCCGATGCACCAGGAGGGCAGACGCCCGGTGGCGAACCTGCTGCGGTGCGCCTGGGCCGGTTCTCAGAAGTACGGCAACGTGGTGTGGTCGGGGGACGTGCCCAGCACCTTCGAGGCCCTGGCCGACCAGATTCAGTGCGGCCTGAACATGGGCCTGGCGGGTATCCCCTGGTGGACGACAGACGTGGGCGGCTTTATGACCGACGACGTGAACGACCCGGACTTCCGGGAGTTGCTGGTGCGCTGGTACCAGTTCGCGGTGTACTCCGCCGTCCTCCGGATGCACGGCGACCGCGGCCCCTACAATATCCCCCCGATGGACGAGCGGGACTGGGGCGGCGGCTACCTCCACACCGGCCAGCCCAACGAGCTGTGGAGCTACGGGGAGGACGTGTACGCCATCCTGCGGCATTACTACGACATCCGCATCGACCTGCACGATTACATCAAATCCCTCTATGACGAGGCCAGCGAGAACGGCTCCCCTCTGATTCGTGCCATGTTCTATGAGTTCCCGGAGGACAGCGCCTGCTGGGAGCTGCAAGACCAGTATATGTTCGGCTCCCGCTACCTGGTGGCCCCCATCCTCCAGCTGCACCAGCGGGAGCGGCAGGTGTACCTGCCTGCCGGGGCCTGGCGGCTGACCTCCACCGGGGAGGTGTTCCAGGGCGGCTGCCGGGTGACGGTGGCCGCGCCCCTGGACTATATGCCCGCGTTTGAGCGGGCGTAACGGGGCAGTGAGGTGAAGCGAGATGCAACAGACCCTGCGCCTGGAGGCGACGGAGCCGGAATGGCTCTACGTCCCGGATGTCACCTATGCGGAATACGGTGATTGCAGCAGGAAGCTGCACCTGTTCGTCCCCTACCGCCCGGCCTGGGCGGAGGACACCAGGTATCCCCTGGTGTTCTTCCTGCCTGGCAGCGGCTGGGGCCGTCAGGAGATGTACAACAGTGTCCCCGCCTATGCGAAGCTGGCGGAGCGGGGGTTCGTGGTGGCGGTGGTGCAGTACCGGGAGGCGGCGCTGGCCCAGTACCCTGCCCAGGTGGAGGACTTGAACCGGGCGGTGGCCTTCGTGCGCTCCAAACAGGAGGAAGCGCCCTGGGCCGGGTTCCACATGGATACGGAGCATATCTTCCTGGCGGGGAACTCCTCCGGGGGCCACATTGCGCTGATGACGGCGCTGCGCAGGGCCAACGGCATTGTGGACGGCCCAGAGCTGCCGGACTTTCCCATCAGTGGGGTCATCGCCGTATCCGCGCCGTCGGACATCCTGCTGTGCGCTCAGGCGGCGCTGCCGGACTGGATACCGGAGGAGCGCCGCCCCTGTAAGGTGCTGCTGGGCCTCAGCGACCTGGCGGAGGACCCGGCCAGGGTGGCGTCCGCCAGCAGCGCGGACTATATCAAGCCGGACGTGCCTCTGCCGCCGATGCTGCTGCTCCACGGGGCGGCGGATGGACAGGTCTCCGTGGCCCAGAGCCGCCAACTCTACCGGCAGCTTTCCGCGGCGGGCAAAGCGGTGGACTACTACGAGTTGGAGCAGGCCGGACACGGCGGCGCGGTATTCTGGTCACGGGACGTGCTGGACATCATGGAGACGTTCCTCCGCTGCGCCTGCACAATATAAAAAGAATCTGAGAGAAAAGGGCTGTACGAAATGATCAAAATTGGCATCGACTACTACCCCGAACACTGGCCCCCAGCCCTGTGGGAGGAGGACGCCGCCCGGATGGAGCGGCTGGGCGTTCATGTGGTTCGCGTTGCGGAATTTGCCTGGAGTCGGCTGGAGCCGGAGGAGGGCAGGTTCGACTTTTCGTGGCTGGACGAGGCCATCGCCGTGCTGAGCCGCCACGGGATGAAGGTGATTCTGGGTACCCCCACCAACTGTGGCCCCATGTGGCTCTATCATGACCACCCGGAGACTCTCCAGCGCGGCCGCTCCGGGCAGCCCTCCCTGACGGGCATCCGGGGGCACCGGTGTATGCAAAGCCCCACCTTCCGCCGGTACGCCGGGCGTATCGTGGAGGAGATGGCCCGGCGCTACGCCGGGAGGCCGGAGATTTTTGCCTGGCAAATCGACAACGAGCTGGACAGCAACCATTGCACCTGCCCCGCCTGCACCGCCGGGTTCCGGGACTATCTGCGGGAGAAGTACGGCACCCTGGAGGCGCTGAACGAAGCCTGGGGTACCGTGGTCTGGAGCGGCGAGTACAGCGCATGGGAGCAAATTTCCATCCAGACGGAGGAGGGCTGCCTGGCGGACTGGTACAACCCCGCCCGAATGTTGGACTATGAGCGGTACGCCGCCGCCTGCACGGCGGACTATGTGCGCTTCCAGGCGGAACTCATCCGGCGGTACGACCCGGCGGCGGTCATCACCACCAACAGCTGTTTTCCCGCCCATATGCCGGACTTCCACCAGGAGTTCGCCCCCCTGGACGTGGCCTCTTATGACAACTATCCCCCGGTGCGGCTGCCGGAGAACCCGGAGGCCCTGTACTCCAACGCCTTCGCCCTGGACTTCGTGCGCAGCTTCAAGCAGCAGAACTTCTGGATCATGGAGCAGCTGGGCGGGCCAATGGGGGGCTGGAGCCCCATCACCCCCGCCATGGAGCCAGGGATGCTGGAGGGCTACGCCCTCCAGGCGGTGGCCCACGGGGCCGACCTTATCAGCTTCTTCCGGTGGCGGACAGCCTGCACCGGGGCGGAGATGTTCTGCCACGGCCTGCTGGACCATGACAACCGGCCCAACCGCCGGTTGGAGGAACTGGAGCGGCTGTGCCGCCGGTTGGAGGGGCTGCCGGAGCTGAACCGCACCACCCTCCACAGCCAGGTGGCCCTGCTCTACTCCTCAGAGCAGGAGTTCGCCCTGAAGAATCAGCGGCAGTCCGAGGGCTTCGCCTACTGGACGCAGCTGCGGCTGTTCCACAACGCCTGTATGAGCTTGGGGGTCAACGTGGACGTGCTGCCGGAGACGGCCCCCCTGGAGGGCTACCGGGTGGCGCTGGTACCCACCCACTTCATCACCGACCCCCAGGTGGTGGCAAACCTGGAAACCTTCGCCCAGGCGGGGGGAACGGTGGTGATTACCAACCGCAGCGGCGTGAAGGACAAGCACGGCAACTGCGTCCTGGGCCAGCCCCTGCCCACCCTGCTGCGGAAGCTGTGCGGCTGCACGGTGGCAGAGTATGACGCCATCGGCCCGGCGACCCAGCAAATCACCACCAGCCAGGGGAGCAGCTACCGCGTCACCAGCTGGTGCGACCTGCTGACACCGGAGACGGCGGAGGTCTGGGCCAGATATACGGGCCGGTTCTACGCTGGTACCCCGGCCATCACCCGCAACCGCTTCGGCAAGGGCTGGGCCTACTATGTGGGTACCGTGGGGGAGAAGGCTCTGTATCGCGCCCTGCTGCTGGAGATCCTCCCCCGCCAGGGCATCCCCGCCATGGATATGCTGCCGGTGGGGGTAGAGGTGACGGAGCGCACCGGCCCCGGCGGCAGTTATCGGTTTATCTTCAACAACACCCTTCATGGCCAATCCTTCCCGATGAACGGGCAAACGGTGACGCTGGGCGCCATGGAGGTATTGATTCAGACAGGAGATGGACAATGGAGATGAAGTTTACAGAGGTAACGGACTTCCTGGACCAGGTGAATGAGCGCTACGGCGTCCCCGCCTGCGAGTGCATTCTCTATCAGAACCACCAGCAGATTTACCGCCACACCGCCGGTCATCTGGACTGGGAGGGAACGACCCCCCTGGCCGGGGGTGAGTGGTACTGGATCTACTCCTGCACCAAGCTGATGACCATGACAGCGGTGATGCAGCTGCGGGAGCGGGGCCTGCTGGAGCTGGACGACCCGGTGGCCAAGTACCTGCCGGAATTATCCGCCCCCCTGGTGCGGGAGGCGGACGGCACCCTCCGCCCGGCCCGGACGGTGATGACCCTTCGGCACCTGATGACCATGACCGGCGGCTTCACCTATGACCAGACCCTGGAAAGCCTGGTGCGGCAGCGGGAGGAGAGCCACAACCAGGCCACCACCCGCCAGATGATAACCGCCCTGGCCAGGGAGCCGTTGGCCTTCGACCCCGGCACCCACTTCTGTTACAGTATGTGCCATGACGTGATGGGGGCGGTCATTGAAGTGGTGTCCGGGGAGCGGTTTTCGGACTATGTCATCAGCCATATCGCCGCCCCCCTGGGCATTACCGGCCTGACCTTCCACCCGGACGGGGAGCAGCTGGCCCATATGCCTGACCAGCTGTTTTACGCTCCGGAGCAGGAGAAGATGATTCGCTTCCCCAAGGACAACTCCCACCAGCTGACGGAGCCTTACGACTCCGGCGGGGCGGGCATCTGCTGCCGGGCGGAGGACTATATCCCCTTCCTGGATGCCTTGGCCTGCGGCGGCGTGGGGGCCAACGGGGCCCGTATCCTGACGCCGGAGTCGGTGGCCATGCTCCACGTCAACCAGCTTCAGGGGACGACCCTGGACGACTTCCACAGCACCATGAAGCCCAGCCTGGGCGAGGGCTACGGCCTGGGGATGCGGGTGCATCTGCTGAATATCGGCGGCGTTCCGGCGGGAGAGTTCGGCTGGGACGGGGCGGCGGGGGCGCTGGCCTCCATGGAGCCGTCCAGTAAGCTGTCCATCTTCTATGTGCAGCACGTTTTGAACTACCTCCCCAACTACGCCGACCTGCACCCGGAGCTGATGCGGCGGATTTTCCGGCGCGTCAACGGCTGAGGCTGCGCACGACCAGCGGGAACGCGGGCAGCGTTCCCGCTGGCGCTTTGCGGCCTGGGGTGTGATAAGTGGGGCAATGCCAGCAGTTTATGGCTTCTAAATGAAAAAGTAATGAAAGTAATGGATGATTGCGCTTTTTCAGTAAAAGGTTGTGACCTTTCCTCACAGGCAGATATTATCTCTCGTCTGGAATATAAAATTGCACGTTCCGCCCGCCAACGGCGAGGGCGGAACGGCAATCGTCCCCAGCCGCCATGGGCGGCAGTCTCACCAGTGAGAAGTTACATC
>JAJQFX010000034.1 GCA_021200895.1 Clostridiales bacterium
CCAGAATCAGGCGGTTCGGGTACTTTTTCAGGTCGTGGCGGTAGCGGTAAATGCCATAGTTGTACCCGGCGATGTCCATATTGGCGAAGGCGTCCCTGGTCTTCCAGTCGCAGGGGGGCAGGGTGGCCCCCAGCTTCATGGTCTTGTCCCCCAGCACGGTGGCCAGGGTATTGTAGAACTCGCTGCCCACCGGCTTTTTCTTTTTCTCCGGCTGCTTTTTCTGCTCAGAGGCCGCCTTTTCCGCTTTATCGTCGCTGTACACGCCGAAGCCGATGGAGCTGAGGAAGTTGAAGAAGATGTTCACCCCGCAGGTCACAGGGCGGGTGCCGTCCAGGGTGTGCAGATAGTCCGTCATTTCGCCGGTTAGGGCGATGCCCCTGGGCTGAGCGGTCTCGGACACCTCATTCCCCGTGGAGTAGAGGATGACGGAGGGGTGGTTATAGTCCTTCTCCACCATGGCCTGTAAATCCCGCTGCCACCAGTCGGGGAAGTCGTTCACATAGTCATACTTGGTCTTGTGGATGTACCAGCAGTCCACAAACTCATCCAGCACCAGCATCCCCAGCCGGTCGCAGGCGTCCAGCAGCGCCTTGGAGCAGGGGTTGTGGGCGGAGCGGATGGCGTTGTAGCCGCTCTCCTTTAAAATACGCACCTTCCGCGCCTCCGCCTGGGGGTCGCAGACCGCCCCCAGGGGGCCGTTGTCGTGGTGGATACAGGCGCCTCGCAGAATCACCCGCTGGCCGTTGATGGTCAGGCCGGTTTCGGCGTTCCAGGCCAGCAGGCGGAAGCCGAACTGCGTCTCCGCCCGGTCTCCGCAGAAGGTGGCCCGG
Organism: Clostridiales bacterium; assembly: GCA_021200895.1. Classification (GTDB taxonomy): domain Bacteria; phylum Bacillota; class Clostridia; order Oscillospirales; family Oscillospiraceae; genus Onthomonas. The sequence goes on from JAJQFX010000034.1 coordinate 831, forward strand.
CAGGTGTAGCATTTGGGATGCTCACAGCTCCAGGGTTCTGCCGTCGGCGCGGACAGGATAAGCACCGCCCGCCCGTCGCTTTCCGCGGCGGCGGAGGCCAGCACCTTCTCCCCGTCCAGCAGCTCCACCGTCACCGGGCCGGAGCAGGAGGTGGACACTGTCACCTCCGCCGTGGCCGGGGCCAGGGAGGTGGTGCGTATCTTGACGCCGTTCACCGGGATATGGGCCTCGTCCCCTACCCAGACGGACACGGGGCGGTAAATGCCCGCGCCGGAGTACCAGCGGCTGTTGGGCTGCTGGGCGTTCCGGGCCAGAACGGTCAGCTCGTTTTCCCCATCCCAACGCAGGGCGTCGGTAGCGTCGGCGTAAAAATTCGTGTAGCCATAGGGCCAGGCGGCGATTTTCGCTCCGTTCAGAAAGACCTCCGCGTTGCGGTAGACCCCTTCAAACTCAAACAGCACCCGCTTGCCCTTCCAGCCCTCCGGCGTGGGAAAACGGTTGGTGTACTCGTAGTCATGGCACTGGAACCAGCCGATGTTGTGCTGCCCGGGGCTGTCCGCCCCCCGGGGCTCCCGGCACTGGGCATCGTGGGGCAGCGTGACGGGGACGGCCCTCCCCGACCCGTCCGTCCGGCGGCAGCTCCAGCCGGTATTGAATGTGTATTGCAGCATAAAACGCGCCTCCTGCCTTTTGCCTGGCCTTGTTCAAAAGCCGTTTTTGCTTCATTGGCCTCTATTATAACGAAAAACAGGCACCGGAATATATCACAAATTCCGGTGCCATATCACGTTTAGACTATCCTGACGGGAAAAACTTACAGTTTTTTCTGGAAGAATGCCGCGCCCTTGTGCAATTTGCCCCCCAGATGGCGGTCACGGCTCCCGCTGGCCGTACTGCTTCCGGAACTGCCCCGGCGTCATGCCCTCCCACTGCTTGAACGCCCGGCCAAAGTGGCTCTGGGAGGCGAAGCCGTAGGCGTAGGCGATGTCGTCAAAGGAGTCGTCGGAGTAAATCAGCCGCATCTTGGCGGCGTGGAGCTTCTCCCGGGTGATGTAGTCCTTCAGCTTCATCCCCGTCTGCCGGGAGAAGGTGGCCGACAGGTGCTTGGGCGTGACCCCCAACTCGCGGGCCAGCGTCTGCACCTCCAGCTTGGCGTGGAGCCTCTGCATGACCAGCGTCTTGCAGGCGGCCACCAGGGGCTGCTCCGCATCCGCCGCCGCAGAGAGGCTGTGTACTGCCTTGCAGTATTCCATCTCCGCCTGGCGCATATAGGCCATGACCACCGCCTCGTTCCTGGCCTCGTCCACCTGGCGGATGAAGGCGTCCACCATGGAGAAGGCCAACTCCGGCTGGAGCCCGCCCTCGATGGCGGAGCGGCTGGCCAGCACAATGACGGTCACCGCGTTGTACTTGGCCTGCCGGAGGGGGTCGGCGGACATCCGGCCCACCTGCCCCACATAGACCTCCTGCAAGCTGGCGTTCAGCAGCTCCACATCGCCGGTGCGGATGCTGTCCTGCTCCCGCTGCTCCTGCTGATAGGGGTTGTGGAGGGTGGCCTGCTCCTGATTGTCATACATCGCCTGCTGGATGCGCCGGTTCATGTCCGCCAGCGTCTGCCCGTCGCAGAAGCTCAGGCGCAGGAGTTGATTCACGTCCATGCTGACGCCGCTGACCGTCTCCGCCAGCATCAGCACCATATGGGCCAGCAGCTCCAGCGGAACTGAACTGACGCGGTAGGGCTGCGCCTGGTTCAGCCCGTGCCGCTGCTGCAAATAGAGGGCGGCCTGGGCCGTGTCCTGGGTCAGGCAGCACGGCCCCACCAGATAGACCTCCTCCGCCTCGCCCCGTACGATGCCGTACAGGATGGCGTCCCCCTCCGCGTAGAGCAGCGGGGTGTCCGCCCTGGCCTTCTCCAGCAGCTGGCGGCAAAAGGCGGGGTCAGCGCCCATCAGGTCGGGCTGCTCCCCATAGTCCTCATAGACGGTGATGGGGCTGCCGCCCCGGTCATAGACGTGGACGGGGGTGTGGAGCAGGCAGATGATGTGGCGGCAAAGCTGTTGGGTAGTCATAAAAGCGCCTCCAGGGGAGTAAGATTGGTACTATTGTCCCACAATCGGGCGGGGTTCGCAACGGTTTCTTTTTTCGCCTGCGGGCAGGAGGTCATTCCTTCGCCGGGGAGACGCCCCGCCTCACCCCAGCTGCCTGACGGCAGCCAGCAGCTCCGAACCGTATTTGTCCGCCTTTGCCACGCCGATGCCCTTCACCTGGAGCAGCTCCGAGCGGGTGCTGGGCCGTTTGACGCACAGGTCGATCAGGGTAGCGTCTGAGCAGATGACATAGGCCGGGACCCCGGCCCGCTTTGCCAGCCGGGTGCGCACCGCTTTCAGCGTCTGCATCTGCTCCGGGCTGACGACTGCGGCGGTATGCCGCCTCACAGGGTCAGGAGGGACGCGGACAGAGAGGGTGCGCTGGCCCCGCAGCAGCCCCCTGGCCCGCTCGGTCACGGTGAGGATGGGCAGCGCCGTCCCCTCCACGCTCAGGTAGCCGTAAGTGACCAGCACGTCCCGCAAGGCATTCAGCTCCTCCTCCCGCATATCCCGCAGCAGGCCGAAGGTGGAGAGGTCGGAGAGGTGCAGCTGGGCCACCGTCTCGGAGGAGACGCCCCGCAGGCAGTCCCATACCAGGGCTTGGGCCGGGCGGTAGCCCCGCTGTCGGATGCGCAGCACGCAGGACAGCAGCTTTTGCGCCTCCACAGTCCTGTCCACCGTCCGGTAGCCGCTGAGGCAGCAGGAGCAGTTGCTGCAGCGTTCGCCCTCCGGCGTCTCCCCAAAGTAGGTCAGCAGGTCGTTGCGGAGGCAATGGCGTGCACCGCAATAGTCCGCCATCCGGTTCAGCTTGGACAGGCTCCGCCGGTACAGCAGGTCGGCGGTCTCCGCGTCCGCCTCGTCCCGGTTTCTGGCCAGGAGGAATTTGTTGGTCTGGATGTCCCCCTTGCCAAACAGCAGCATACACTCCGCCGGGGTGCCGTCCCGCCCGGCCCGGCCCGCCTCCTGGTAATAGCTCTCCAGATTGGCGGGCATATTGTAGTGCAGCACGAAGGAGACGTTGGACTTGTCAATGCCCATGCCGAAGGCGTTGGTGGCCACCATGATAGTGGCCCTGTCGTAAAGGAACTCCGTCTGGTTGCGCTGCCGCTCCTCCTGGCTCAGCCCGGCGTGATACCGGGTGGCGGGCAGACCCAGGTTCTGGAGGGTGAGGCAGACCTCCTCTACCGTCTTGCGGCTGATGCAGTAGATGATGCCGCTCTCCCCCTTGTGCCGGGCCAGGAAGCTCAGCATGGCGTCCTCCTTCTCCCCTTTTGTGACCGTCTGCACCCCGAAGAACAGGTTTTTCCGGTCAAAGCCGGTTTTGACCAGACAGGGCTGGCGCAGGTTCAGCAGGCGGATGATGTCCCGCTGCACCTGCTCCGTGGCGGTGGCGGTAAAGGCGCTGACCACCGGACGGGCGGGGAGGGCGTCGATCAGCGTCCGAATATCCAGATAGCTGGGGCGGAAGTCCTGCCCCCACTGGGAGATGCAGTGGGCCTCGTCCACCGTCACCATAGCGATGGGAACGGACTGGGCGAAGGCCAGGAACCGCTCCGTCAGCAGCCGCTCCGGCGCGACGTAAATCAGCCGGTAGGCCCCCTGTTGGGCCCGGCGCAGCACCTCCGCCTGCTGCCCGGCGGACAGGCTGGAGTTGAGGTAGGCGGCGGGGATGCCGTTTTGCACCAGAGCGCTGACCTGATCCTTCATCAGCGCGATGAGGGGGGGGGAAATCACCAGCGTCACCCCCTCCAGCAGCAGGGCGGGCAGCTGATAGCAGACGGACTTGCCTGCGCCGGTGGGCATGATGCCCAGGGCGTCCCGGCCGGACAGGAGCGCATCCACCAGCGGCTCCTGCCCCTCCCGAAAGGTATCGTGCCCAAAATAGGTTTGTAGTGCGGTGTACTTGTCCATCTGCCTGCCTCCCAGACGCAGCCCGGAAGGGCCGCTGGACACAGTATAGCAGGAATGAAGCGGAAATGCAAAGCAGTCGTCATTTTCCCGGCGGCGCATAGACTGGTAGCAGCGGCGGAAGGAGGTGATGACGATGATCAAGCTGGAGCTGACAATCGATCAGGTGGATTACAACGCGCTGATTGAGCGGTTCCTCCCCGTCCTCCGCAGCAGCGGCCACCCCCTGGGGGCCATGCTGGGGGGCAGGATGCCGGTGGAGCGGGTGAAGCGCTGGGCGGCGACCCTGCCCACGGAGCAGAAGGAGCAGCTGGTGGCGGAGCTGCTGAACGCCAACCGGGAGAAGCTGCTGGAGGCGGCGACCTCCGCCCTGGAAGGCCAGGGCCTGCCCCTGCATCTGAGCGGCGGACGGGCCAGCGCCGGAAAATGACGGAAGAAAGGGGGAAATGCCTTGCCAAACAGGGCGAAAAAGGGTACAATAGGGAGGTGACGCCAGGCGTTCACTGATTCAGATAAAACCGTGGGGGCTGCCGCCCCGCGTTGACAGAGGTACGATAATGAAGAAAAAGAAAAGTCATCCTATTTTGATCCGTCTGCTCTCGCTGGTGCTGGTGCTGGCAATCATGCTTGCGCTAACTGTGATGCTGGTGCCCTTCCAGTTCCACGACGAGGAGGCGGGATATACCGATTATGGGAACTGGATGGCGGAGACCCTCTCCGGCGATGTGCCCATTGTGGACGTTGCCATGCCGGGTTCCCACGAGAGCCTTTCCTATGAGATAGATTTCCTCTCCGAGGTGGACGCGGCCTCCGCCGCCGCGCCGCTGAACCAGGTGTTTTTGAAGGGGCTGGCCGTCCGGCAGTCGAAAACCCAGGAGCTGACGGTGAAGGAGCAGCTGGCCAGCGGCGTGCGCTATCTGGACCTCCAGGTCAGCTATGACGAGGCGGAGAAGAAGTGGTACGGCGTTCACAATTTCAAGAGCGTCCTGCTCTCCCAGGCCCTTTTGCAGGTGAACGACTTCCTGCTGTCCCACCCCGGCGAGGTGGTGATCCTGGCCTTCCGGTGCTGCTATGACAGCCGGGAGGCGGACGGCCTGGCCGGTACCAAAGGGGCGGAGGAGCTGTATGAGCTTTTGGAGGACAGTGGCCTGACCTACTTCATGCCGGAGGACGTTGACCTGGCCACCGTCACCTATGGGGAGCTGACCGATGGGGGCAGCCACTCCGCCGCGCTGGTGCTGATGGAGGAGACCGGCGACGCCGCCGACCTCCTCTCCTATGAGGACAGCGTCTATTCTGACGCCTATGACACAGACAGCGCGGAGGCGGTCTTTTCCGGCCTGAACGATACCGCCAAGCAGATGGTGAACAGCGTCTCGGCCCAGACCATGCTCCGGGTGCAGCAGGACGTGCTGACCATGCAGAGCGGCATCGTCGGGGTGCTGCGGAGCGTCTCCACTTGGTCGCTGCTCCGGCGGGCGGACGCCTTTAATGAAGCTTGGCTCAGCGCCTACGAGACCACCAGCGTGGGTACGGAGCTGGACTGGCTGGCGGCCATGCCCATCGTCCTGATGGACAATGCCGGCGTGGGGGAGAACGCCGAACAGCTGATGGAGCTTATCATCGAGTACGACCAGACGCTGGGGTGAGAGGGTAAGGGCAAACGCCCGATACCCTTCACCTATCCTTATTTAAGGAACACAACTCCCCTTCCAGCGAATACTGTATGCATTAGAAAGGAACGACCAAACCATGTCCATCCAACGTGTCAAAGCCCATTTGAAGCAGTTCGGCGCGGACAGCCGCGTCCAGGAGACGGCGGAATCCAGTGCCACCGTAGCGCTGGCGGCAGCCGCTCTCCACACCGAGCCGGAGCGCATTGCCAAAACCCTGTCTTTTAAAATCGGAGACCCCGCCGAAGGCGGCCGGGTGCTGCTAATCGTCTGCGCAGGAGACGGACGGGTGGACAACAAGAAGTTCAAGCAGCGCTTCGGCGTAAAGCCCCGGATGCTGGCCCATGAGGAGGTGGAGCCGCTGGTCGGCCACGACGTGGGCGGCGTCTGTCCCTTTGGGGTGAATCCCGGCGTGGAGGTGTACCTGGAAGAGGGGCTGCGCCGCTTTGAGACGGTGTGGCCCGCCGCGGGCAGCAGCAACTCCATGATAGAGCTGACCATCCCGGAGCTGGAGCGCTTCTCCGGCAGCCTGGGCTGGGTGGAGGTCTGCAAAGAGGTTTCCTGATGCCGGTTTCCATCCCATATCCGGAAGAAAGGCCGGAAAAATGGTTGACAAGCGCGGATTCTGCGCTTATAATACACTCAAACCGTGGAGAGAGAGTAGTACTTCGCGTCCGGCTGCGGGCAGAGAGCCGCCGTTACGGTGCAAGGCGGGGGCAGCAGGCGAAGGAATGGACTCTTGAGGGCGGAGCCGAACGGCGCAGGTTCCCTGCGCATCAGTAGGCTGCGACGGGGTTCCGACCCGTTATCAGAAGGGGCGCATACGTTCCGTATGCGCGGCAAGGTGGGCAGACGGGTTTTGTTTGTCAAATTGGGTGGTACCGCAGAAGCAGCGCAGCTTTTGTCCCAAACGGGGGCGGAGGCTGTGTTTTTTTTGCGTACAGCCCTTTTGAATAGTTTTTATTAGGAGGATATGATGATGAAGAAAGTATTTGCATTGCTGCTGGCGCTGGCTATGGCGTTCAGCCTGGTGGCCTGCGGCGGCACGTCCGGCGAGAGCAGCGGAGAAGCGTCCAGCGCCGCCTCCAGCGAGGCGCCCGCCAGCGCAGACGCCGAGGGCGAGAGCGGCTCCGGCAGCGTCACCAACGAGGAGGAGGTCTCCACCGCCGCCAGCGAAGCGGAGGCTGAGGTTTCCAGCACCCTGCCTGAGGGCTTGGCCCTGGAAGAGGGCGCAGAGTACAAGGTGGGCATCGTCAACTGGGTGGACGACGCCTCCCTGAACCAAATCGTGGAAAACCTGGAGGAGGAGCTGGACGCCATCGGCGCGGCTTACGGCGTCACCTTCAACTATGGGGACTACTACTCCAACGCTCAGGCCGACCAGACCGTCCTGGCCCAAATCGGCGCAGACCTGCTGGCGGATGAGGTGGATGTTATTGTGGCCGTAGCCACCCCCACCGCCACAGTGATGCAGTCCGTCACTGAGGACACCGATATTCCCGTGGTGTTCGCCGCCGTGTCCGACCCGGTGGGCGCTCAGCTGGTGGACAGCATGGACGCCCCTGGCGGCAACCTGACCGGCACCTCTGACGCCCTGGACACCGAGGCCATCCTGAATCTGGCCCTGGCCGCTGACCCGGACATGACCCTGGTGGGTCTGCTGTACAACGCTTCGGAGGACTCCTCCACCCAGGCCATCGCCGATGCCAAGGCATGGTGCGAGGCCAACGGCATCGCCTATGAGGAAAAGACCGGCTCCACCACCGACGATGTGCTGCTGGCGGCCCAGTCCCTGATTTCCGACGGCGTGGACGCCGTGTTCACCCCAGCGACAATACGGTGATGACCGCCGAGCTGACCATCTATGAGCTGTTCCAGGAGGCCCAGATCCCCCACTACGGCGGCGCGGACTCCTTCGCCCTGAACGGCGCGTTCCTGGGCTACGGCGTGGACTATGAGGTGCTGGGCGCCACCACCGGCGACATGGTGGCGGAGATCCTGGCAGGCGCTGACCCGGCCACTACCCCGGTGCGCACCTTTGAAAATGGCATCGCCTCCATCAATACTGAGACCTGCGAGGCCATCGGCTTCGACCTGGCGGAAATTGAGGAGCTGTTCGCACCCCTCTGCACCCAAATCGTGGAGCTGACCACGGCGGAATCCTTCGAGTAAACCAAATCTGAAACAAACGCGGGGAGCGGGGCAGCTTGTTCCGCTCCCCGCACCGGGATGGAGGCGTACAGGAGCCGCTGGGGCCGGGCTTCTCCGGCATATCCTGTATACTTCCATCCAACAGGCATCACCTGAGGAGGAAGGCTATGTTTATCACCTGGAGCATTATCCAGAGCGCTTTGGAACTGGGCATCATCTACGGCCTTGTGGCCCTGGCCCTGTTTTTGAGCTACTCCATGCTGAACGTCTGCGACCTGTCCACGGACGGCTGCTACACCTTGGGCTGCGCTGTCGGCTCCGTGGTGGCGCTGGCGGGGCATCCTGTGCTGGCCATTCCCGCCGCCATGCTGGCGGGGGAGCTGTCCGGCTTCGTCACCGCCATCTTGCAGACGAAGTTCGGCGTGGAGAGCCTGCTGGCCGGTATCATTGTCAACACCGGCCTGTACACCGTCAACATCTGCATCATGGGGAAGTCCAACCTGAGCATGAACAGCACCGTGACAGTGTTCACCGCCATGAAGGATTTGCTGGCGGACACCGTGCTGGCCGATTACTATAAGCTGATTGTAGGCGTGCTGTTCCTGGTGGCGGTGCTGGTGCTGCTGCTCCTGTTCCTGGGGACGCGGCTGGGCCTGTCCATTCGGGCCACAGGCAGCAACCCCGCCATGGTGCGCTCCTCCTCCATCAATCCGGGGCGGATGGTCATCATCGGCCTGTGCATCTCCAACGCCATCACCGCTCTGTCCGGCTGCCTGATTGGGGAGTACAACAAATCCTGCGACATCAACATGGGCAGCGGCATGGTGACTATCGCCCTGGCCTCCCTCATCATCGGGGAGACGGTGTTCCGCGCCCGCTCCATTCCGGGGAGAGCCATCGCCGTTGTGTGCGGCTCCTGCATCTACCGGGTGGTGGTAGCCATCGCCCTGCGGTTCGACCTGCCGGCCTCGGCGCTGAAGCTGGTGTCCGCCATCATCGTGGCTGTGGCCATCTCCGCCCCGCAGATCGGCAAGCTGCTGGACTTCCAGCAGAAGAAGTTCGCGGCCAGAGGCAGGCGCTTCTACCGGCTGCTGGCCGTCGCCTTCGGGGCGCTGACGGTGGCCTGCGTCGCCCTGGCGCTGCCCTTCGCCCAGATTCGGGCGCTGATGCTGATGCTGGCGATCCTCTGCCTGATAGTCGGCATTTGGGCGGCGGTAAAGGATAGAAAGGCGGCGAGCGTATGTTAAGCCTGGAACAAATCTCCATGACCTTTAACCCCGGCACCGTGAACCAGAAAACTGCCCTGAGCAAGGTCAGCCTGGAGGTGGCGGACGGTGACTTTATCACCATCATCGGCTCCAACGGCGCGGGAAAGTCCACCCTGTTCAACGCCATCTGCGGCAGCTTCTATGTGGACGAGGGGAAAATCACCTTGGACGGGCAGGACATCACCTTCCAGCCGGAGTACCGGCGGGCCCGCTACATCGGCCACCTGTTCCAGGATCCCATGAAGGGCACCGCCCCCAACATGACCATTGAGGAGAATTTGGCGGTGGCCTATCTCCGGGCGTCCAAGGGCGGGGCCGGCTTCCTGAGCCGGGTTTCCAAGAAGGAAAAGGAGCAGTTCCGGGAGCGGCTGAAGGAGCTGGACATGGGGCTGGAGGACCGGATGAAGCAGCCGGTGGGGCTGCTGTCCGGCGGGCAGCGGCAGGCGCTGACCCTGCTGATGGCCACCCTGATGACGCCGAAGCTGCTCCTGCTGGACGAACACACCGCCGCCCTGGACCCCGGCGCGGCGGAGAAGGTGCTGCGCCTGACCGAACGCATCACGGCGGAGCGGCACATCACCTGCCTGATGGTGACCCACAATATGCAGCAGGCGCTGGCCCTGGGCAACCGCACCCTGATGATGGACGCGGGGCAAATCGTCTTTGACGTGCAGGGGGAGGAACGCGCCGGGATGAGCGTGGGCGACCTGCTGGAGAAGTTCCGCGACAAGGCCAACAAGGCCCTGGACAATGACCGCATCCTCCTCTCCACCGTGGAGGGGCAGAGATAAAGAAACAGGCTTCGCCCTGCCGGGCGGAGCCTGTCTTTTTGCGCTGATAGACGCTGCGGGCGCATTTATTTAGAGGTTCCTTCGTTTTAACCGTGTAGTAGGAGCGCACTCCCCTTCGCCACCATTACCGCAAAAAGGGGCCTCCCGGCTGCGCAGAACGGCAGCGCGGGGAGGCCCTAGAAAGCTGTTTTTCTGTGGAAGCGTTCAACCGGTTTCGACCTGACTAGCCTTCCTTCCGTTCGAACACCTTGCCCCAGAGCAGGACAAGGGCCATGGTGATGAGCATATCCGGCAGGGTGTTCCCAAGGGGCAGGTCAACCTGCATCAGCAGGCGATACACCACAAAGCCGATGAGCCAGATGACCAGCCGGGAGACGGAATACGCCTTCTCCCTACAGTCCGTTTTCAGCAGGAAGAAGTCGGCCATCTGCACCGCAATCATGGGGGCGAACACCGAGCCGATGAGGTAGAGAAAGTCGGTAATGTCGTCCATGGGGAACAGGATAGCGGCCACGATGCCCACTGCCGTCACCACAATGGCGGTCAGTTTCCCGTTGCACTTGCTGGTGATGGCCTCGGCGGAGACCCCGGCGGAGTAGGCGTCCAGGAAGGTGGTGGTGACGGTGGACAGCACCACGATAATCAGCCCCACGATGCCAAGCCCAGCCTGCACCATGATGGTGGCCACGCCGCTCTCCCCGGTGTAGATGGCGGCTCCCATGCCGATGAAGTACATCCAGCAGGAGACAAGGCCGTACACCACCGTGCTGGCCAGGGTGGCGGCCACGGGCTTCTCCGCGTCACGGGTATAGTCGCTGATAAGGGGGAGCCAGCTCAGGGGCATCGCCACAGCCAGCTCCACCGCCGCCCCGAAGGTCAGCGTCTCCTGGGTCTCGGCGGACACCGCGCCGCTGTCAAAGAAAATCACCTTGCACAGCACCAGCGTCAACAGGAAGAGCAGCGCCATAGCTACCTGGTTGACCCTGCCCAGGTTGGTGATGCCCACCACCAGCCAGACGATGATGAGCCCGCCGATGACCAGGCACCACACCCAGCTGCCTACCCCGGCAATGCCATTGGCGGCCAGGGCCCCGTCATAAATCATAATCGCCGTCCAGCCCACCAGCTGCAATACGTTCAGCACGGCGAACAGCAGCCCGCCCTTTTGGCCGAAGCTGAGCTTCACCGTCTCCATGGCGCTGAGCCCTGTCCGTCCGCCGATGAGCCCGGCGAAGAACATCATGGCGCAGCCGATGAGGTGGCCCAGGAGGATGGCCAGCAAGCCCTTCGTCATGCCCAGCGGGGCGAAGTAGGTGCCGGTCAAAATCTCCGCGATGGAGACCCCGGCCCCGAACCAAATCAGCCCGTTCTGGGCAACCGTGGTCTTTTTCATCCCTGGGCCTCCTTCCGGTACCGGGCGGGGAGGGCAAAGGCGTGGTCCATGGGGCCGGAGCCGTGGCCCAGATTCAGCATGGCGGACAGCGCCCCGGAGATGTACTCCTTCGCCATGGCTACCGCCTCCTCCAGGGGGTAGCCCTTGGCCAGGTTGGCGGCGATGGCGCTGGACAGGGTGCAGCCGGTGCCGTGGGTGTTGGGATTGTCAATGCGCTTGCCCCGGAGCCACAGGGCCTTGCCCTCCCGCCACAGCAGGTCGTTGGCGTCGTTCAGGTCGTGGCCTCCCTTGCACAGGACGCCGCATCCGTAGCGCTGGCTGATTTCCCTGGCCGCCTGCTCCATCTGTTCGGGGGAGGTGATGGGGTGCCCCGCCAAAATCTCCGCCTCCGGAATGTTGGGGGTGGCGACCTCCGCCAGAGGCAGCAGCTCCGTCACCAGGGCGTCCACCGCGTCGTCCCGCAGCAGCTTGGCCCCTGAGGTGGCCACCATCACCGGGTCTACCACGATGTGCCGGGCGTGATACTGCTTCAGCTTCCGGGCGATGACCCGGATCAGGTCGCTGGAGGAGACCATGCCGATTTTCACGGCGTCGGGCGCAATGTCTGTAAACACGGCGTCCAGCTGCTCCTCCAAAAAGGTGGGTGTTGCCTCCAGAATGTCTGTGACGCCGGTTGTGTTCTGGGCAGTCAGGGCGGTGATGGCGCTCATGGCGAATACGCCATTCATGGTCATCGTCTTGATGTCTGCCTGGATACCGGCGCCTCCGCTGGAATCGCTTCCGGCGATCGTCAATGCTGTTTTCATGTCATCTTCTCCTTTACCAGCATTTCGTTTTATTACGCGACGCAAGGTGGTGCCCCCAATGCGCCCCGTGAAACCGGCCCTGTGGGCCGCAGTTTCCTGTGAAAATATGAAGTTGCAGCGGAAAAACCCTAAATCTTTGCTTTTCTGTAGGGGCGGCCCTCGGCCGGTGAGCTGGAATCGCCTGCTTGCCCCGGGCGGCCAGGGGCCGCCCTTACTAACAGCTAATAGCTAACAGCTTCTAGCCACTGGCCACTAGTGCCTACGGAAAAGTATGGTTTCAGTTTTCACGCTCCAGCAGTGTCAGAGCTGCTCCGCCAGCCGCCGCAGCTCCCTGGCGGCGGCCTGCACGTCCTCCTGGGCGAAGAGGGCGCTGACCACCGCCGCCCCAGCCAGACCGCAGCCCTGCAGCTGGGGCAGGTTGTCCCGCGTAATGCCGCCGATGGCCACCACGGGGATGTCCACCGCCGCCGTGACCGCCTGCAGCGTCTCCCTGGGGATGGGCCTGGCATCCGTTTTCGTCCCCGTCACAAAGGCCGCGCCGCAGCCCAGGTAGTCGGCTCCGGCCCGCTGAGCCGCCACGGCTTGGGCCACGCTGTGGGCGGATACGCCGATGAGTTTATCCGGCCCCAGCAGCGCCCGGGCCTGCTCCGCCGCCATGTCCTCCTGGCCCACATGGACGCCGTCCGCCCCCACCGCCAGGGCCAGGGCTACGTCGTCATTCACCAGGAAGGGGACGCCGTATCGGCGGCACAGGGCGCAGAGGGTCTTTGCCTCCGCCAAAAGCGCCTCACCGGTCAGGTGTTTCTCCCGCAGCTGAACGATGGTGGCCCCGCCCAGGATGGCCTGCGCCACCTGGCTTTCCAGGGTGCGGCCGTGGAGCCAGGCGCGGTCCGTCACCGCGTACAGCTGCAGCGTTTCCGGTTTCACTTTCATAACCATCTCTCCAAACAAAAACGCCGCAAAGCGCCCGAATAGAGGGACGCCTGCGGCATCAAAACAGTCTCCCTACGTTGGCATTACCCAAATCAGGTTCTTCGGGTCACGGCGATGCAGCCGACTCTCAGCCCGCTCCGGCGAGCCCCCCGTTTCGTTGTCATATGTTACTATACGCCCTTTTCCGGCAAATTGCAAGGGGCGCTTGACAATTTCTGCCTGCTCCTTTATAATGGACAAAGACAAATCAGGGGAGCCTGTGCTTTTGGCTGAGAGGAAGTCCGACTTCGACCCTTATGACCTGACGTGGATCATGCCACCGTAGGAAGCATTCGTTTTGTACAACCGGTTCTGTGCCGCTTTGTTGTTCCGGGGGCGTCCGTCAGGCGTCCCCTCTTTTGTTTCCTTCAGCAGAGGATGGAAAGGACGGTGAACAGCTGACGTGCAGCGTTGCCCCGACGGTAACAGGGGCCCGGCGGAGGGGGAGCGCCCTGCGCCGCGGTACAATAGCGATGGGAAGCCGTGTTCCGGCGTGAGAGGAGGCCAGCAAGCCTCGACCGAAGGCAGAGGAGGAATACGCCCCCCCCTGCCCATCC
>JAJQFX010000149.1 GCA_021200895.1 Clostridiales bacterium
TTTCCCCCATTTCTTGGCGGGACAAGAAATGGGGCCCGCCGGGAGGGCAAAACGTATTTCCTTTATCAATTTTCCCTAAGTGGTGTAATGTTCTTAAGCTGATGGCATTTCCAGTCAAGAGAAGGTTCTATTCCCGCCCACCCCCGCATAGAAAAAAATCAGGGGGCGACAGCTTTGGAGCAGAGGATACCGTTATATGAACGCAGGCCGGACGGCGGAGCCGTCCAGCGGGGAGAGGTGCGCTGCACCGGCCAGGGGATGTACGTTCGCTTTCAGGCGGACTGCCCGGCCTGGAGCCCCCGCCCGGAGGTATGCAAGGTATGGCTGGAGCAGGGGGAGCGCCGCCTGCTCCTGGGGACGCTGATGCCGGAGGGAGACCGGCTGACCCTGAGCCGCCAGCGCTCCGCCGGGGAACTGAGCCGCTGGGGGGTGCCTGACCCAGAGCGGGCGCTGGTGACCGGGGACACGCCGCCGCCCAAGGCCGCTCAATGGCAGCAGCTGGACGCCCTCCCCCTCCGATTCCGGGAGGAGAGTCTGGCGGAAGCCCTCCGCCGCGCCCCGGCAGGGGGCCAGTGGCGGGCGGAGGGGGAGGGCTACCTGCTCCGGTTCCCCTGGCAGCCGGGGCAGGCCTTCCCCCTCCCGGCCCTGTTCTGCTTCGGGCGGTACCGGGAAGGGGCGCTGTGGTTCCGGCTGACCGGACAGGGCTACCCGGTCAGCCCATAGCCTGAAACTTCTGCTTTACCTCGCCCACTCTGGCACCGTCCGCCGGGGTGGTTTTGTACCAGCCCCGGGAGGCGCTGGCGTCGTACAGCTCGGTCTGGGTGGTGTGGCCGGATTGCAGCATTTGCAGGAAGCTGTTACGCAGCTTCATGTTAGTACATTCCGAGGCGTAGGTGTTGTAGTTGCCGCTCATCTTCTTCTCAGTGAGCAGCAGGTCGGTGAGCCGTTCCTGGTCATTCATGGGGCGTCCTCCTTACTGTAAGAAAGTCATCAGGGTATCAAAGTTCTGCTTGTGCTGTCTGGCGTGCTTGTCAAAGCAGCTTCGCAAGGCCTGTTCCTGGGTCTCAGCCGCCGCAGCCTCATACTTGGCCTGGCAGATATGCTCGAAGTTCAGCTGATCCTCCAGGGCGAGCAGCTCCTTGTTGGTCAGGTTTGCCATGTTATCATCTCCTTTGGTTAGATGCTGACAGTATGTGCCAAACGGGGAAAAATATCCGGCAGAAATTGGTTGCGCGCTGGAAAATTGCATGGTAAAATGAGGGCACAGAACGATGTTAAACGCATTTTGAAGGAGGAAACGAAGGATGAAATGCCCCTATTGCGGAATGCAGGACAGCAAGGTGCTGGACAGCCGCCCGGCGGACGACCGGGACAGCATCCGCCGCCGCCGGGAGTGCCTGAGCTGCGGCAAGCGGTTCACCACCTATGAGATGGTGGAGCGGCTGCCCATGATCGTCATCAAAAAGGACGGCAAACGCCAGGAGTTTGACCGGGAGAAGGTGCTGCGCGGCATGATCCGGGCCTGCGAGAAGCGCCCCGTCCAGATGGAGGAGCTGGAGAAAATCGCGGATGAAATCGAGCAGGAGCTTGCCAGCACCCTGGATCGGGAGATTCAGACGGAGCGCATCGGTGAACTGGTGATGGAGAAGCTGCGGAAGGTGGACGAGGTTTCCTACGTCCGCTTCGCCTCGGTGTACCGCCAGTTCAAAGACATCAACACCTTTATGGCGGAACTGAACAAACTCCTGACCGAGGACAAGGGGTGAGGCTGATGGCGCGGACGTGGAAAAGCATGGTGCCCGGCGCGGAGCTGCCCGACCCGGGGGCGGACTACCGCCAGGCCAGCCGGGCGGGACAGTATAAGGTCAGCGCCCTGACCCTGTACCAGGGGGGCGGCAGCTATCTGCCCTTCTCCGCCGTGACGGAGGTGCTGCGGGACAAGGGTAGCGTTCACGTCACCGGCTGCTGCGCCGGAGGCGTTCTGGTGGAGCGGGTGGTGGTGGCCACCCCCGCCGGGAAGCGGGCCTTCCTCTTTGACACAGTGAGAACCGCCGACCGGGTGGCCGGTCTGTGCCGGGCCGGGGCCGGGCTGGACGGCTGAGGATGGCCTTTTATGTCTACATGGCCCAGTGCGCCGACGGCACCCTGTACACCGGCTACACCACCGACCTGGCCCGGCGGGAGAAGGCCCACAATGCCGGGAAGGGGGCCAAGTACACCCGCTCCCGTCGGCCGGTGCATCTGGTGTGGGCGGAGCAGTGCCCGGACAAGTCCTCCGCCCTCCGGCGGGAGTGGGCGGTGAAGCGCCTCACCCGGCAGGAGAAGCTGGCGCTGATTGACGCCGACGGGGCGGGGCGGGGTGCGCCAATGCCATCGAAGGAACGCCCTTCAGCAAAGATAACAAAATCATAAAAAGCGCATCCCTTGGTTGGGGATGTGCTTTTGTGCTGCTTTGTTATTCTATTATCCTGTCAGCCGCAGCCTGCGTGCTTCAACGCATAGTCGGCAGGCGGGTCCACCGGGTAATGCTCGGAGAAGCAGCCCTCGCAGAAGCCGCAGTCAGCGTCCGGTGCGATTTCATGGAGCCGCTCCAGGCTCAGGAAGCCCAGGGAGTCCGCGCCGATTTCCCGGCGCACCTCGTCGCAGCTGTACTTGCAGGAGATGAGGAGGGACTTGTCCGGAATGTCCGTACCAAAATAGCAAGGGGAGATGAACTCCGGCGCGGAGATGCGGACGTGTACCTCCGTGGCCCCGGCCTGCCGGAGGAGGTTGACGATGGCCTTGCTGGTGGTGCCGCGGACGATGGAGTCGTCGATCATCACCACCCGCTTCCCGGCCACCTGACACCGCAGGGCCCCCAGCTTGATGCGCACCGCCGCCTCCCGGCTCTGCTGGTTGGGGGTGATGAAGGTGCGGCCCACATAGCGGTTCTTCACGAAGCCCTCCCCATAGGGGATGCCGGACTCCTCCGCGTAGCCCAGGGCCGCGTCCAGCCCGGAGTCGGGCACGCCAATGACCAGGTCGGCCTCCACGGGATGCTCCTGGGCCAGCAGCCGCCCCGCATTCCGCCGGGCCATGTGGACGCTCTGGCCGTTGATGACGCTGTCCGGCCGGGCGAAGTAGATATACTCGAAGATGCACATATGGCTCATGCCCTGGCAGTTGTCCCGGATGGAGCGGAGGTGGCCGTCCTCCACCACCACGATTTCACCCGGCTCCACCTCCCGGACATACTCCGCCTCCACCCCGTCCAGAGCGCAGGATTCGGAGGCAAAATACCAGGCGTCCCCCTTCTTGCCGATGCACAGGGGGCGGAAGCCCCAGGGATCCCGGGCGGCAATCAGCTTCCGGGGGGACATGACAATGATGGAGAAAGCGCCCTTCAGGTGCTTGACGGAGTGGTTCACCGCCTCCTCCACGCTGCCGTATTTCAGGCGGGAGGCGGCGATGGAATAGGCGATGATTTCGGTATCGCTGGCGGTCTGGAAGATGGCCCCGCGATGCTCGAAGTAATCCCGCAGCTCCTCGGTGTTCACCAGGTTGCCGTTGTGGACTACAGCCAGCTGCTGCTTGACGTAGTTCACCACAAAGGGCTGGGCGTTCATCCGGCGGCCTGCGCCGGTGGTGGCGTAGCGGACATGGCCAATGGCCATGGTGCCGTTCATCTCCCGCAGGCGCTGCACGTCGAACACGTCGCCTACCAGGCCCACGTCCTTATGATAGGTGATTTCCCGGTTGTTGTTGGCTGCGATGCCGCAGGCCTCCTGACCCCGGTGCTGTAAGGCATACAGGCCGTAATAGGTGCATTCCGCGCAGCCGCCCTTCGCGTCATATACCCCAAAAACGCCGCATTCCTCATGTAATCCCATAAACTGATTCCCTCGCTCGTTGACTGGCAGACAGGAAGGGCTGCCCTTCCTATCCGTCCTGATTCTTTGTAATGTGGTTGCGGATGCGGCCGATCAGCATATCTGTGGCCACCTGGTTCTCTCCGCCCTCCAGGATGACCAAATCCGCGAAGTGCCGGGACGGCTCCACGAACTGCTCATGCATGGGCTTCACGGTGGTGAGGTACTGGTTGATGACGGTGTCCAACTCCCGGCCCCGCTCCTCTACATCCCGCTTGATGCGGCGAATCACTCGCACGTCGGCATCCGTATCCACAAAGATTTTGATGTCCATCTGCTCCCGCAGCTTCCGCTCGGCGAAGATGAGGATGCCCTCCACCACGATCACGTCGGTGGGGTGGACTACCACCACCTCATCCGTGCGGTTATACTGCACATAGTCGTACACAGGACATTCAATACTGTTGCCCTTCTTCAACTCCTTCAGATGGCGGGTCAAAAGCGGAGTGTCAAAGGCCCGCGGATGGTCATAGTTCAAGGTATGCCGTTCGTCCAACGTCAACTCATCGTGGCGGTAATAGTAGCTGTCGTGATACAGCACGCTGATATGGTCTTTAAACTGCTGCTGCAAACGTCGGGTCAGCGTCGTCTTTCCGCTGCCGCTGCCGCCTGCAATGCCAATAATCAGGCTGCCCAATGCGCCGCTCCCTCCCATCTTTGTCTGAGTGCGCGCACCCGCTTGCGCCAGGTGCGCAATGTAATACAATCCAGTTTCAGTTTACCATCTTTTTTCCAGTTTGTAAAGGTAAATTCCGTCTGAAAAATGGACTTTTTTCAAAAGAATGGGAGATGAAAGTTGTGCCCGGACGAATTATTCGCCTGTGGCCTCCCGATGCGCCTCCGAAGCAATGTCGCTCCAGCTGTGCTTGTCGCCGGGTATGACCTCCCCTGACACCTTGTTCACCGCATAAAACTCCAGAATGGAGGTGCTTTTGGCCTCGCTGCCGTCGGCGGCAAGATAGTCCTGATAGTAGACGAAGAGGTAGCACTTCGCGTTGGCCGATTCCCGGTCATAGACCAGCCTGCCCCGGGCCGTCACCGTTTCGTCCTCCTCCCACGGCTCCGACCACAGGACGGCGTACAGGCTGCCCTTGGCGGAGTAGCGCAGCTCCAGGGCATCCAAATCTGTGCCGTCCAGTTCGCCGCTGTCCGCCAGGTATTGGGCAATCAGCAGCAGAGCCTCCTCCTCCGGGGTCTCGGCGGAGACCGGTTCCTCCGTATCGACAGCGCTCTCCGTCTCCGGCTGGGCCGCGCTGTCCGACGCTTCCGGCTGGGCTGCGCTGCCCGTGGCGGAGGAAGCCTCGTCCTCTTCATCCTCCACGGGGCCGTAATAGCTCCGCAGGAAGGGGCCGTGGGCCTGATAGTAGGTGTAGGTGTTGTGCTCCGGCCGCAGATAGTTCTCGTCGGTGACGATGAGCAGACCGTCCCCTATGTCCTCCTCCGGGTCCTGAAACGTTGCCATCAGCAGGCCGTAGCCCACCAGGCACACCAGCACAAGAAGAACCGCCAGCGCCGTCGTCAGCCCCACGAGAATCCGCTGGGAAGTGCTCTGGAGCCGGGGCCACAGCCATGTGTCCGCCTTGTAAATTAACACCAGCGCCAGCGCCGCCCAGCCCCAAAAAATCACCACCAGGGAGATCACGGCGAAGCCCGTCCGATACTCATAGCGGTAGGGCAGCAGCGCAGCCACACCGTAG
The DNA here is from genome assembly GCA_021200895.1 of Clostridiales bacterium. GTDB lineage: Bacteria > Bacillota > Clostridia > Oscillospirales > Oscillospiraceae > Onthomonas. Next base: position 5,606 of record JAJQFX010000149.1, read on the forward strand.
TACCAGGCGGTGTAGCCGACTTGGAACGCGCCCCACAGAGGCAGCAGCACAGACCGCTGCCTGTGCGTTCTGCCGCCCCAGACGGACACCGCATCCGCCAACTCCACCTGCTGCGCCGCCTCCGGTGTGTCCGCCCGAAACAGCGTGTCCAATTCCGTATCCGTCAGGTACCCCGGCTCTTCCAGGGGGATGCCCTTGCAGCGGAGCAGCGCGTCGGCGCACAGCTCCTCGTCTCCGGTGAGCCGGGCGGCGGCAGCCTGGTAGAAGAAAAGGGTTTTCAGCTGCGCCTTGCTCAGCTTCTCCGGCGTCAGAGCGTCCAAATCCCCCAGCGCCTGCTCCGGCTGACCCAGGCATAAATCCTGCTTTGCCATGGCCAGCAGGGCGGCGTTGCGGCTGGCCGCGTCCTTCCGCCAGCGGGCAAGGTAAGCGTTGTAATCCCGGCGGGTCTGGAGATCTTTCCGGCTCACCCGCCGCCGGGTCAGCTCGTCCCAGACCGCCAGCAGCAGCCGCAGGGCCAGGGCCGTCCCCACCGCCAGCAGGAAAACGCCCCGGAGGCGGGAGGAGACCTTTGTGTCGGCATACAGGACGCAGCCCACGCCCCCCAGATAGGCCGCCAGCAGGAACAGTATCGCCCCACGGAATATCAGCGCGTGCCTGCGGACTGCCCGGCCTGCCCGTTCGCCGGGGGAGACAGTTCTGGAACGCGCAAACGCGCTGTCATCTCGTTTGTTATCGTTCGGTTTCATGGTATTGCCTCTTCGGAACTCACCGAAACAAATGCAGCCTCTGCGGAGCGTTTCACCCCGCAGAGGCTCCTGCCTCAAGCACCCACAATCAACAAAATCTCCGCCACAAAGAGGTAGAGTATCATCGGCGCGATGCACAGCGCCATAAAATAGTTGGCGTGCTTCACCGGCGCACGCCGCCGCTCCACCGTGCGGAACTGCCGCAGGGCGTCGAACCAGCCAATGACCGACACGGCCAGCAGCACCACCATCACCAGGCCATAGCTGATGTCACTGTAGATGGCCAGCACCAGCAGGAGGAACAGGCACACGATTCCCCCGGAGGAGGTGACATTCAGCAGGCAGAAGAGGGTCTTCTGCCTGTCCAGCCTGCCGTTCAGGTTCAAATAATCCGCAATTTTCTGCGCCAGCTGACCGAAAATAATCATATCGCTTACCAGCCTTCCCAGGTGGGTGTTCCATCTTTGTACAGCGCCATTGTACTACAAAAGGCGGGTTTCGTCAACAAATTCCACTGGCATCCGTTCCCCGTTCCGCTGCGGCGAGGCTCCATCAAAGAAAAAAGCGCCTTCCGCGCCGCCAAGCGGCCGAAGGTGCCTGTGCCGTCCGGCTCCCCAGGTTCAGCGCTCGCTGGGGTGCCGGACATCCTCACCATAGATCAAATCGTCCAGGTCAGGGTTAGGATGATGGGCCAAGAAAATCCCTCCTTTCTGTGGGTGAATGTGGGAGCGCATCAGACGATGCGCTGGGCCTTGTGAACGCCGGTGATGCAGAAGCCCACCCACTGGGCAATGCTGACGGCGTGGTCGCCGAGGCGTTCCAGGTATTTGATCATCATCAGGTAGTCCAGGGCATAGTCCACCGACTCGGTCTGGGCGGCAATGCGCCGGGCCAGTGCGCTGCGAATCTCCAGGAAGGCCCGGTCTACAACGTCGTCATAGTCGATGACCTCCTGGGCCAGCTGGGAGTCCAGGGTGCGGAAGGCCAGGATGGCCCGGGAGACCATGCGCTTGGCGTTGGCGGCCATCTCCACGATGTCGGCGTGGAGGCTGTCCTGGGTGAAGCGGCTGCCCTCCATATGCTGCAAAATGTCCGCCATGTCCGCGGCGAAGTCCCCGATGCGGCGGATGTCCTCCACGATTTCCAGCGAGGTGCTGACCTTCCGGAGGTCAGAGGCCACAGGCTGCTGACGCAGCAGCAGGGTCATGCACTGATGCTCCACGTCCCGCTCCAGCTGATTCAGCTGCTCCTGCAAAGAGGGTATCTCCCCCAGCAGCTGCGGGGTGCCGTTGGTGAAGGTCTCCAGGGCCAGGTTCAGGGCCTGCTGGGCCATCACGCCCATATCCTCCAGGGTGCGGTCCAGGTTTTTCAGCTCCCAGTCATAGGTTGCGCGGTTGCTCATTGATAGTCCTCCCATCCGCCCCAGCCGCCGAAGCGTTCCACCGGGGGCATACTGCCGATTTGAATGAAATTGTCCTTGCCGTTGACGCTGATGTTGCGAATCAGCCAGCGCCGTACCACGTTCCAGAGCTTCTTCATAAGGATACCTCCTTGTGCTTAACCGAAGCGGCCGGTGATATAGTCCTCTGTGCGCTTGTCGCAGGGGGTGGAGAAGATGCGGGCCGTATCGCCCATCTCCACCAGCTCGCCCAGCAGGAAGAAGGCGCACTTATCGCTGATACGGGCGGCCTGCTGCATATTGTGGGTGACGATGACCACGGTGTAGTTCTTTTTCAGCTCGCTCATCAGCGATTCGATTTTCATGGTGGAGCCGGGGTCCAGGGCGGAGGTGGGCTCGTCCATCAGCAGAATCTCCGGCTTGACAGCCAGGGCCCGGGCGATGCACAGCCGCTGCTGCTGGCCGCCGGAAAGGCCCAGGGCGGACTTTTTCAGGCGGTCCTTCACCTCGTCCCACAGGGCGGCGCCCCGGAGTGATTCCTCCACCAGTTCGTCCAGCTTGGCCCGGTTCTTGATGCCGTGGATTTTGGGGCCGTAGGTGATGTTGTCATAGATGGACATGGGGAAGGGGTTGGGCTTCTGAAAGACCATGCCCACCTGCCGCCGCAGCTCGTTCACGTCCTGCTCCTTGGCGAAAATGTCTTTGCCGTGGAGCTTCACCTCGCCCGTCACCTTGACGCCCTCCACCAGGTCGTTCATCCGGTTCAGGGTTTTCAGGAAGGTGGACTTGCCGCAGCCGGAGGGGCCGATAAAGGCGGTGATCTCCCGCTCCCCGATGTTCATATCAATGCCCTTCAGCGCCTGAAAGCTGCCGTAGTACAACTCCAGATTGCGGGTGGTCATAATGGGGGCAGTATCAGTCATCTTCTGTTCGTCCATAGCGGTATCTTACCCTTTCTTCAGCTTTGTCTTTGCCAGTTTTGCCAGGAAGTTGATGATGAGTACCAGAATCATCAGGATGGCGGCGATGGCGAAGGCCAAATCTACCTCGCCGTATTCCTGATAGTACACATACAGCATGACGCTCAGGGAGCCGCTGCTGGTGCCCAGCGCCTGGAAGTAATTGGTCACCAGCTTGTAGCCGGTGCCGGCGGTGTAGAGCAGCGCCGCGCTCTCGCCCACGATTTTGCCCACGGACAGAATCGCGCCGCCCACCACACCGTCCAGGGTGCAGGGCAGGACGATGGTCCAGATGGTGTGCCATTTGGTGGCCCCCAGACCCACAGAACCCTCCCGATAGGATTGGGGCACCGTTTTCAGCGCCTCCTGGGTGGTGCGCAGGATGTTGGGGAGGATCATAATGGACAGCGTCAGAGAACCGGCCAGGATGCCGGAGCCGAATTTCAGCCCCTGGACAAAGACCATCATACCCACCAGACCGTAGATGATGGAGGGGATGCCGGACAGGCTCTCTGCGGCAAACTCGATGATGCGCACCAGCCTCCGATTCTTGGCGTACTCGGTCAGGTAAATCGCGCCGCCGATGCCCAGGGGCAGGGCGATGACCAGGGTGGTCAGAATCAGGTAGATGGTGAAGATGATGTTGGGCAGGATGCCGATGGTGCCGTTGATGGCGCTGCGCTGGGTAGTCAGCAGCTCCACCGTGATGTAGGGCAGGCCCCGTACCATGATGTAGCCGATGAGCCCCACCAGCAGGGCCACCGTCAGGATGACGCAAACCCAGATAATGGCTTTGACGGCGTTATTCCACGCCCTTCTTGAACTGCTCATTTCTTATCGTCGTCCCCTTTCTTCAGCAGGCGGCCCATCACCGTGTTAATGAGCATGATGAAGAGGAACAGCACCAGGCCGATGGAGTACAGCGCCCGGCGCTGCAAGCCGGAGGAGTAGCTCATCTCCTTGGCGATGGCGGTGGTCAGGAAGGTGACGCTGCTGAACAGACTGGGCATATTCGCCACGTTGCCTGCCACCATCATCACCGCCATGGCCTCGCCCACGGCCCGGCCGATGCCCAGGACGATACCGGCGGCTACGCCGCTTTTGGCGGCGGGGAGGGAGACCTTGAAGTATGTCTCCATCTCGGTGGCACCCAGGGCCAGGCTGCCCTCCTCGTACTCCTTGGGGACGGCGGAGAGGGCAGTCTCACTGACGCTGATGATGGAGGGGAGAATCATCACCGCCAGCACCAAAATGGCGGCCAGCAGGCAGGTGCCGTTTTTCAGGGAGAACAGGTTCATAATCAGGGGCACCAGAATGATGGCGCCCACCAGGCCGTAAACCACAGAGGGGATGCCGCTGAGCAGCTCCACCGCCGTGCGCACCACCCCCGCCGTCCGCTTATTGGCGATTTTGGACAGGAAGATGGCGGTCATCAGCCCCACCGGTACGCCGATGAGGCAGGCTCCCAGGGTGCCGTAGACGGAGGCCAGGATGAAGGGCAGGATGCCATACCTGGGGTCTGACGCCGTGCTGGCCCATTCCGTCCCAAAGAAGAAGTTCAGCGGCCCTATCTCAACGATGGCGGGCAGGCCGCTGATAATCATGTAAATGGTGATGAGGGCCACCATAGCGATGGATACCATGCCGCAGAGGAAGAACAGCCCATTCATCAGCTTTTCAATCGTGTTTCTGAGTTTCACTGTGTTCGACCCTTTCTTGCCAAGTCTGAAACGCCGGAGCGGGAGCAGTCCCGCCCCGGCGTTTGGGCTATACGAAACGGTTTATGCTGCGGGTCAGGGCTGGATAGCGTCCGCCTGGGAGATGTAGTCCGCCACGTCTGCGCTGAGGCAGAAGTCCAGGAAGGCCTGGGCGGCGTCGCTGAGGGTGGCGGAGTCATTCACCACCATGTTGAAGTTACGCTGGATGGCATAGCTGCCGTCCTTGACGGTGTCCTCGGTGGCCTCGATGCCGTCCACGGAGATGACCTTCACGCTGTCGTCTGCGGCGGCCTCAGACAGGGAGGCATAGCCGATGGCGTACTGGTTCTGGGCCACGGCGGTGATGACGGAGCCGGTGGAGGTCAGCTCCTGGTCGTAGACGCAGGCGTCCTCGACGCCGACCACGCTCTCGAAGCCGTCCCGGGTGCCGGAACCGGCCTCACGGCCGATGACGGCGACTTCCATGTCCTCGCCGCCGACCTCACTCCAGTTGGTAATGGTGCCGTTGAACAGACCGGCGATTTGCTCCAGGGACAAATCCTCTACCGTGTTCTCAGGGTTGATGATGACGGCGATACCGTCGATGGCCACCACATAAGCGGTCAGGCCGGTCTCCTCGTCCTTCAGGTTGCGGCTGGCCAGGCCGATGTCGGCGCTGCCCTCGGTGGCGGCGGTGATGCCTGCGCCGGAACCGGTGGCGTCATAGGTAACGGTGACGTTGGGGTACTCCTCCTCAAAGGCCTCGATTAGGATGGACATGACCTTTTCCATGGAGGTGGAGCCGTTGGTGGAGACGGTGCCGGACAGGTCAGCGGTGCCCGCGTCCTCAGTGCTGTCCTCGGTGCCGGAGGCTTCTTCCTCGGTGTTGTTCTCTTCCTCTTCGGTACCGGCGTCCTCGGTGCCCTCCTCGGTGGAGGACTGGCTCTGGGCGTCAGAGGTGTCGTCGCTCCCGCTGCTGCTGTTCGAGCTGCCGCAGGCAACCAGAGAGAAGGCCAGAGCAAGAGACATGAGCAGTGCAATTACTTTTTTCATGGTAATGAGTATTCCTTTCTATGTGCGGCCGGTTGTCTGCCGGCCTTGTTGTTCCCCTTGTGGGTACGGTATCATTCTAGCAGGAGGCAGGGAGGCAAGCGACCATGAAGCGGTCAAGGAATTGTAAAGTTATGAAGATTTTCCACTTGAAGGGGGCCGTCTGTTCCTGAACGATAAAAAGTCAACCCCTAAATGCAAGTATGCTCTCTCTATAGGAGACAGCAAAGTAAAAGCACTGCTTCTTGATGGAGGGAGCATTGTTTTGTACAGAAAAAATAAGGTTGAATCGTCGTTTTTTTCGTTTCCTGAAAAATGCTTGACGCTATTATTGTTTGTATTTATAATGTTGCAGAGGCGTTCTTCACTCCGGAAGGGGCCGCGCTGGCAGACGGAATCCCCGGCACAGGGGACAGCCTGCAAATCGAGCGCCGGTACGGCGGTGAATTGACGATTCCCTGCAACGGGAAACCCGCATTTATTAAGACCACACAGCAGGCAGACTGGTCAGCGCAGGCTCTGGATAGGATTCCCGGCAAGGATGCGTAACGGCGCTGCCGAAAAAAAGAACAGAGGAGAGATTCACATGGCCTTTGACTTCAAAAAGGAATACAGGGAGTTCTATCTGCCCAAGGGCAAGCCGGAGCTTGTCATGGTGCCGAAGGCGAATTACATCGCAGTGAGAGGCCAGGGCGACCCAAACGAGGAGGGCGGAGCCTACCAGCACGCCATCTCCGTGCTGTACGCCGTGGCCTATACGCTGAAAATGAGCTATAAGACCGATTATCAAATCGAAGGATTCTTTGACTATGTGGTGCCGCCCCTGGAGGGCTTCTGGTGGCAGGAGGGGAGGACTGGCATCGATTATGGCCGAAAGGACACGTTTCATTGGATTTCCGTTCTGAGGCTGCCCGATTTCGTCACAAAAAAGGACTTTGACTGGGCGGTGGAGACAGCAACCAGGAAGAAAAAGCTGGACTGTTCCTCCGCCGAGCTTCTGACCATTGACGAGGGCCTGTGCGTGCAGATGATGCACGTCGGCCCCTTTGACGGCGAGGCCCAAACCATAGCGCTGATGGACGCCTACCTTGCGGCAAACGGCTATGAACCCGATTTGACGGATACCAGGCTGCACCACGAAATCTACCTGTCGGATGCCCGAAGGGTCGCGCCGGAAAAGTGGAAAACGGTGCTCCGCCATCCGGTCAAGCGCGTGTGACGGCGCTCGGCGGGTCAGCGCGGTTCTAACCCCGCCTCCAAACGCATATCCTCTTCCAGACTCATACGAGAGGAAGAGGTGGAACATGAACACCGAATGGAATGCCAACCACGCCCTACTGGTGGGGGAGGCCCTGGAGGAGCCGGCCTTCTCCCACGCCAGCCGCGGGGAGGACTTCTTTCTGGTGCCGGTGCAGAGCCTGCGTCTGTCCGGCACGGCGGATGTGCTGAACGTGCTGCTGCCCCGGACGCTGCTGGAACAATGCCCGGTGCGGGCCGGGGAGCGGGTGCGGCTGGAGGGCGAGGTGCGCTCCTACAACAACCGCAGCGGCGTGGGCCACAGGCTGGTCATCACCATGCTGGCCCAGTCCGTGACCTGGGGCACCACCGGCGTGGACGATAACCGTGTGACCCTGGCCGGAGCGCTGTGCCGCAGGGCGGTGTACCGCCGCACCCCCCTGGGGCGGGAGATCGCCGACGTCATGCTGGCGGTGAACCGGCGGTATGGCCGGGCGGACTACCTGCCCTGCATCGCCTGGGGGAGCATCGCCCAAAAGTGCAGTCAGCTGGAGGTGGGGACGCTTTTGCGGCTGGGCGGCAGGCTGCAAAGCCGCGCCTACACCAAGGTGACGGAGGACGGGCCGGTGAACAAGACGGCCTATGAGGTCTCCATCATGACCCTGGCGCTGGGGGGCGCAAAGGCCGAAGATGCAAGTTGGCCGCCTAAAACTTGCAAAAATTGAAAAGAACCCCTTGACGGCACGGCAAAAATATGGTACAGTGAAGCTGTTCAAAGGCTGAGAAGGAGACCGCATTCCGGATGCCAGCAAGAGAACGGGGGCCGTCGGCTGGAAGCCCCCGCATGGCGAGAGGGAAGAGGCGCAACGCTCCGGAGCCGACAGTTCGAGCCGCCGCAAGGGTGCGGAGGGGTGAGGGCTGTCCGTGACCCCCGCGTTAAGGGTTTTGAGAGGCGTTCCGGCTGTGTGAGGCCGCGACGCAAGGCGGGTGGTACCGCGGAATGAGCTTTGCCCCGGAAGGGGCGCTTTGCCAGTTTTTGAAGGAGAACGTTCCGTCCCGGTCAGTGAGACTTCACTGACCGGGATTTTTCTATGACTTGAAAGGTATGGTGGAAACGATGGAATTTGTAACGGGAGCCTGTCAGAGCGTTGATTTGGGCTATGAAGCCCTCCTCAGCGGGGACTATGTGGGGCAGCGTGTCAGCGTCCACGGCGCGGTACACGCGCTGCGGCCTCTGGGGGGCGTGGTGTTCCTGACCCTGCGGCTGCGCCGGGGGACGGTGCAGTGCGTGACGAACGGGCAGCTGGACTTGTCCGGCGTCGCGGAGGAGTGCGCCGTCCGGGTCACCGGTACCCTGCGGCAGGATGAGCGCGCCCCCGGCGGGGTGGAAATTGACCTGGACGGCATCACCGTCCTGTCCGCCCTGGCGGAGCCCATGCCGGTGCCGGTGAACAAGTACAAGCTGAAGCTGAACCTGGATACCGAGCTGCCCCTTCGCCCTCTGGTGCTGCGGAACCTGCAAAAGCGTAGCGTGTTCCGCATTCAGGAGGGACTGTGCCGGGCCTTCCGGGAGTACCTCACCGGCCAGGAGTTCACCGAGATCCACACCCCCAAAAACGTCCACCCCGGAGCCGAGGGTGGCAGCAACATCATCCGCATGGAGTATTTCAACTCCCGCGCCA
>JAJQFX010000030.1 GCA_021200895.1 Clostridiales bacterium
CCCTGGCTCAGCCGGTCCATGGGGCCGCCGCCGGGGTAGCCGATGCCCAGCACCCTGGCCACCTTGTCAAAGCACTCCCCTGCTGCATCGTCCCGGGTGGCCCCCAGGAGGCGCATTTTGGTGTAATCCTGCACGTCCACCAACAGGGTGTTGCCGCCGGAGACGCAGAGGCACAGGAAGGGCGGCTCCAGGTCAGGATGGGTGATGTAGTTGGCGGCGATGTGGCCCCGGACATGGTGTACCGGCACCAATGGCACCCCCAGGCCGTAGGCCACGCTTTTGGCGAAGTTCACCCCCACCAGCACCGCCCCGATGAGGCCGGGGGCATAGGTGCAGGCCACGGCGTCGATGTCCCGCCGGGTGATGCCTGCGTCCCGGAGGGCCTGGTCTGCCAGCTGATAGATGGCCTCCAGGTGCTTCCGGGAGGCGATCTCCGGCACCACGCCGCCGTAAATCGTGTGCATATCCACCTGGGAGGCGATGGCGTCGGACAGCACCCTGCGCCCGTCCTCCACCACCGCTACGGCGGTCTCGTCGCAGGAGGATTCCACGGCCAGGAGTATCATACCGGCTCCTCCCCTTCCTTCCGAAAGTCCAGCGTCATAATCAGGGCGTCCTCCTTGGGGTCGTCATAGTAGTCCTTCCGGCGGCCCACCTGGGCAAAGCCGTGCTTCATATAGAGGTTTTTGGCCGCGATATTGGACGGACGCACCTCCAGCGTCAGGAAGGACAGGTTTTGCGCCCGGCCGAATTTCAGGAACACCCCCAGCAGCGCCGAGGCCACCCCCTGCTTCCGGTACTCCTGCCGGACGGCGATATTGTTGATATAGCCCTCTCCGGCCACCACCGTCAGCCCGGCGTAGCCCAGCACCACGCCGTTGCTGCCGTAGGCCACGATGAAGGAGGACAGGGGATTCTCCAGTTCTTCCTCCAGCATCTCCAACGTCCAGGGGCGGGAGAAGTTTTGAACTTCGATTTGGGCCACCTGCTCTGCGGTGTCCCGATCCATGGGAAGCAGGCGGTAGCCCACCGGCTCCCGCTTGGCGATGCTGGCGTTATATGGTACAAAATTCATGGCGATTCCTCACATTCTGTCTGTGATGGGTCAGTGGGCGTCCGCCCAGCTGTGGCCCACCTTGGCCTCGGCCACCAACGGCACCTTCAGGGAGATGACCTGTTCCATCTCCTCCTCCAGCAGTTGGGCCACCTGTTGGCCCTCTGCCTCCGGGCACTCCACGATCAGCTCGTCGTGAACCTGCAAGACCAGCCGGCCCTGCAAGCCCTCCGCCTTCAGCCGGTTCTGCACCCGGATCATGGCCAGCTTGATGATGTCCGCCGCCGTGCCCTGGATGGGCATATTCAGCGCAACCCGCTCCCCGAAGGAGCGGAGGTTGAAGTTGCTGCTTTTCAGTTCCGGCAGCCAGCGCCGCCGCCCCGCCAGGGTGGAGACGTGGCCGTCCGCCTTGGCCTGCTCCACCACCGCCTTCTGGTAGGCACGGACGCCGGAGTAGGTGGCGAAGTACCGCTCCATATAGTCCTTGGCCTCCGCCACGGTGACGTGGAGATCCTGGGACAAAGAGTAGGCGGAGATACCGTAGACGATGCCGAAGTTCACCGCCTTGGCGGCGGAGCGCATTTCTCTTGTCACGTCCTCCAGCGGCACGCCGAACACCTGGGCGGCGGTGGCGGTGTGAATGTCCACCCCCAGGCTGTTGAAGCCCTCTTGCATGGCCTTATCGTCAGCGATGTGGGCCAGCAGCCGCAGTTCGATTTGGGAGTAGTCCGCGTCCACCAGCACGTTGCCGGGGGCGGCGATGAACATCTTCCGCATCTCCGCCCCAAGAGGGGTGCGGACGGGGATGTTCTGCAAATTCGGCTCCACCGAGGACAGCCGCCCTGTGGCGGTGACAGTGTTCTGGAAGGAGGTGCGGATGCGTCCGTCCGGCTCGATGACCTTGGTCAGGCCGTCCACATAGGTGGATTTCAGCTTGGCCAGCTGGCGGTATTCCAGAATTTCCCCGATGATGGGGTGATGCCCTTGCAGCTTCTCCAACACCTCGGCAGAGGTGGAGTAGCCCCGCTTCGTCTTTTTATAGGCGGGGAGCTGGAGCTTGTCAAAGAGGATGTGGCCCAGCTGTTGGGTAGAGTTGATGTTGAACTCCTCCCCGGCGTAGCCATAGATGGCGGACTGCGCGGCGGCAATGCCGGTTTGCAGCATCTCCCCAAAGGTGACCAGCGCCTGCCTGTCCACCAGCACGCCGGCACGCTCCATCTCCGCCAGCACCGGGCAGAGGGGCAGCTCGATGTCGGTCAGTACCCCCGTCAGGCCGCATTCTTCCAGCTTCTCCCCCTCCGCCTGGCAGAGGGCGGCGATGAGGGCGTTGTCCTCATACCGGGCGGTCTGTTCCTTCAGGTCGTCGGACAGGGTCTGGAAGCCGTCGTCGGCCTTCTTCTGGGCTCCGGACTCCATATCCCGCTTGAAATAGGTCATGGCAAGGCGGTGCAGGTCGTAGCTTCCCGCCGTGGGCTCCAGCAGGTAGGCCCCAAGCGCCGTGTCAAAGACGAAGCCCTCCGCGCTCAGCCCCTGCCTCAGCAGCTGATTGCACAACTCCTTGACGCAGTGGGCCGCCTTCCGCACCTCTTTGGAAAACAGCGCCCGGAGCAGGGTGTTGTAGTCCCCCTGATAGCGGCTCCAGCGGATGTCATACAGCCAGGACTGGCGCTCGCTGTCCTCCAAGCTGACAGTCACAGCCTCCAAATCGTCCTGGGGCAGCACCACCACATAGTCCGCCGCCTGCCACTTGGGGAGGACGGCCCGGAACTGCTCTTCCGTCAGTATCTCCACCACCTCTGCGTGAACCTCCGGCTCCTCCTGGGTCTGCACCGGGGACGCCTCCGACGGGGTCAAGCCAAACCGGCGGGTCAGCTTGGAGAAATCCAAATCCAAAAATAGGGCGTAAAGCCTGTCATTGTCATAGCTGCGGCGCAAGGCCTGCTCCGGCGCGAAGTCGATGGGGGCGTCGGTGCGGATGGTGGCCAGGTCGTAGCTCAATTTCGCGTCCTCCCGGCCCTCGTCCAGCCGCCGACGCTGGGCAGGCTTGAGCGGTATCTCGTCAAAGCGGGCGTAAAGCTCCTCCACGCTGCCGTACTGCTGCACCAGCCCCATAGCGGTCTTTTCCCCAATGCCCTTCACGCCGGGGTAGTTGTCCGAGGAATCCCCCATCAGGGCTTTCAGGTCTATCATATGGATGGGGTCAAAGCCGTACTGCGCCCGGAACACCTCCGGCGTCATGTTGACGGTGTTGGTCTGGCCCATGCGGGAGGTGACCAGCTTCACCGTGGTGTGGTCGGTCGCCAGCTGGAGGGAGTCCTTGTCGCCGGTGGAGATAACGCAGTCCCACCCCGCTGCCTCGCACCTGCGGGAGATAGTGCCCAGCAGGTCGTCCGCCTCCCAGCCGTCCAACTCGTACATGGGGATGTTCATGGCCGCCAGCACCTCTTTCAGCACCGGCATCTGCTGGGCCAACTCCTCCGGCATGGGGTGGCGGTTGGCCTTGTACCCCTCATAGGCCGTATGGCGGAAGGTGGGGGCTTTCCGGTCAAAGGTGACACACAGCCCCTCCGGCTGCTCCTCGTCCAGCAGCTTCAACAGAATCGTCAGGAAGCCGTAAATGGCGTTAGTATACCGCCCGTCCTGGGTGGAGAGCAGCTTCACGCCGTAGAAGGCGCGGTTCACAATGGAATTGCCGTCAATGGCCATCAGTTTCATAGTATTTATGCCTCCAACAATATCTCCGTTGAATGGAATTGTCAATCTGGATGGTAATATCAAAGTATATCACAGATTTGGCCGTTTTACAATCCATAGTTTTGCTGTTCCGCGCCGCAGCTTCCCACGGTGCTGAACAATAAAAACTGCCTGCACCGGAGCGAATCGCTCCGGTGCAGGCAAGCCTTGTCGGGCAGGCTGCCCAGCTCACTGCTGAATCTCCTGCATTTCATAGCATTCCAGGATGTCGCCCACCTTCACGTCGCTAAACTTCTCCAGGGTGATGCCGCACTCGTAACCGGCGGCCACCTCCCGGACGGAGTCCTTGAAGCGCTGCAGGGAGGCGATTTCGCCCTCGTAAACCACGACGCCGTCCCGCACCAGCCGCACCTTGGCAGAGCGGGTGGCCTTGCCTTCCAGCACATAGGAGCCTGCCACCATGCCCACGTTGGTGATTTTGTAGACCTGGCGGACTTCCACACGGCCCAGCTCCACTTCCTTGTGCTTGGGAGCAAGCAGGCCCTTCATGGCGGCCTCGATTTCCTCAATGCACTCGTAAATGACCCGGTACATCCGCATATCCACCTTGTTGCGCTCGGCCATGCTCTTGGCCACCGGCTCCGGGCGGACGTTGAAGCCTACGATGATGGCGTTGGAGGTGGAGGCCAGCATGACGTCGCTCTCGTTGATAGCGCCTACGCCGCCGTGAATGACCCGGACGCGCACCTCGTCGTTGGAGATTTTCTCCAGGTTCTCCTTCACCGCTTCCACGCTGCCTTGGACATCCGCCTTGACGATGATGTTCAAATCCTTCACGTCGCCAGCGCTGATTTGGCTGAACAAATCGTCCAGGCTGACCTTCTTGGCCACAGGCGCGGCGGCTGCCGCCTTCTGCTCCTGCTTGCGCTGCTCGGCCAGCTCACGGGCCATGCGCTCATCGGCAACGGCGTAGAAATCGTCGCCAGCGCCGGGCACCTCGGACATACCGGTGATTTCCACCGGCGCAGAGGGGCCTGCGGTTTTCAGGCGGCGGCCACGGTAGTCGGTCATGGCGCGGACGCGGCCTACAGCCGTCCCGGCGATGATGACATCGCCCACCTTCAAGGTGCCGTTCTGCACCAGCAGGGTGGCGATGGGGCCACGGCCCTTGTCCAGCCGGGCCTCGATGACGCTGCCCTTGGCGGCCCGGTTGGGGTTGGCCTTCAGCTCCCGCATTTCGGCCACCAGCAGCACGTTCTCCAGCAGCTCGTCAATGCCCTGGCCGGTCTTGGCGGAGATGGGCACCACGATGGTGTCGCCGCCCCAGTCCTCGGCCAGCAGGTCGTACTTGGTCAGCTCCTGCTTCGCCTTTTCCGCGTCGGCCCCGGGCAAATCCATCTTGTTGACGGCCACGACGATGGGAATTTCCGCTGCCTTGGCGTGGTTGATGGCCTCTATGGTCTGGGGCATGATGCCGTCATTGCCCGCCACCACCAGGATGGCGATGTCCGTCACCATAGTGCCTCTGGCCCGCATGGCGGTGAACGCCTCGTGGCCGGGGGTGTCCAGGAAGGTGACCATCTTGTCCTGCACCTTCACCTGATACGCGCCGATGGCCTGGGTGATGCCGCCCGCCTCGCCGGAGGCCACGCTGGAGGAGCGGATATAGTCCAGCAGGGAGGTCTTGCCGTGGTCTACATGGCCCATGACCACGATGACCGGGGCGCGAGGCACCAGGTCGGCCTCGGCGTCCTCCGTGGTGTCGATGAGCCGCTCCTCAATGGTGACGACCACCTCATGCTCCACCTTGCAGCCCAACTCCTCGGCCACGATGGCGGCGGTGTCGAAATCAATGGTGTCGCTGACGGAAGCCATGACGCCCTCGGAAATCAGCTTCTTCACCACCTCGGCGGCGGACTTCTTCATCCGCATGGCCAGTTCGCCCACGGTGATTTCATCGGGAATCTGCACCTTCACCGGAGCCTTCCGGGCGGCCTCCTGCTGCATTCTGCGCAGGCGCTGCTGCTGCTCCTCCCGGCGGCGCTTGGCGGACTGCTTGCCCGTGCGCTGCTGCTGGGAGCGCTTGGAAGAGATTTTCTGCTTGCCACTGACCATCCGATCCGCATGGTCCGGGGCCAGTTCATCCAGGTGGGCGTCGTAGCGGCCCAGGTTCACATCCACGTTGTTGCGGGTGTTGACCACCTTTTTCTGGGGCACACGGCTGGCGGGCTGCGCCTTGCCGCTCTGGGTCTTCGGGGCCTCCGGCTGCTTGGCCGGGGCCTGGGGCTTCGCGCTGCCCTTGGCAGGTGCTTTCGCCGCCTTGGGCTGCTCGGTTGCGGCGGGCTTGGCGCTTTCCTGCTTATCGCCCTTGGCAGGAACCGGCTTCTTCGCCTTCTTCTGCGCCTGTTCCTCCTGGGCGGGTTTGGCCGGAGCCGCCTCTGCGAACACCTCCGCCAAATCGCCGATTTGGTTGTTCAGCGTCAGGTAGTCAAAGAGGATGGCAAGCTCGCTCTCACTCAGCACCGCCTGGGTGCTGCTGGGGGCGGAGGCGTACTTCGTTAAAATCTCCGTCACCGCCTTGTTGCCGATTGCCTTCCCGTTCAGGGTAAAATCCTTCGCTACCTCGCGAACCCTATACTTGTTATCCATACTAAAATCAGCCACCTCCTACGATCCATACCGCCGGACGCCGCCGGTTTGGCGGCAGCGCCCGCGATATTGCGTGAAATCCCAAAGGGATTGTACTATATCGGGAAAGCCTGGGAAAGAAACGTTACTTCTTTCTGGGCTTCTCTTTCTTTCTGCGGAGCAGCTTCTCCTGCCGGGCGGCTGCCGCCTCCGCCAGGGCCGCGTACTCCGGCTGAGCCTGAGCCACAAGCTCAGCCAGTTTGGCGGCGAAGCCCGCGTCCTCCACGGCCACAGCCGCGCAGGCGTCCCAGCCCAGGGCGCTGCCCAGCACCGCCCGGCTGAGGGCCACCTGCATCAGCGGGACCCGCTGGCCACAGGCATTGGTCAGCTTCCGCAGGGAGCGGGGGGGGGCAGTCCTCCGTCACCAGCACCAGCCGGGCCTTGTGGGCCTCCAGGGCCTCCAGCGCCAGGGTCTCCCCGGCGGCCAGCTTCCCCGCCCGCTTGCACAGGCCCAGCAGGGACAGAAACCGGTTATCCATCCCCGGCCCCCTCTGCCATCTGCGCTTCCAGCGCGTCATAGACCTCGGCGGGAATGGCCACCTCAAGGGCGCGGCCCAGGGCGTTGGACTTCTTCGCCTTTTTCAGGCAGGCCGGGTCAGGGCAGACATAAGCGCCCCGTCCGGGCTTCTTCCCCCGGAAATCCAGGGAAAGCTCCCCCTCCGGGCTTTTCACCACCCGGATCAGCTCTCGCTTGGGCTTCATCTCCCGGCAACCGACGCATTGCCGCATGGGAATTTTCTTTGGCATGAGGCTTCCCTCCTCGCTCTCGGCGCAGCGGTCTGCGCGTTATTCTTCGGTCTCCTCCGGCGCGAACAGGTCGTCGCCCGGTTCTGCGGCAGCTTCGGCCTCACCTGCAAACATGGCCTCCGTTTCCGCGTCCAGCAACGGCGCTTCCTCCGCCACGGCATCCGCCTGGGCTTCCTTCTGAGCGTCCTCCTCCTGGGCGGCGGAGTTGCTCTTGATGTCGATTTTGCAGCCGGTGAGCCGGGCGGCCAGGCGGGCGTTCTGCCCCTCCTTGCCGATGGCGAGGCTCAGCTGGTCGTCAGGCACCGCCACGCGATAACTCTTCTCCTCCACCATCGTCACGCTGAGCACCGTGGCGGGGGCCAGGGCTGCGGCGATGTAGGCGCTCATGTCCTCATTATACTTGATGATGTCCACCTTTTCGCCGTGAAGTTCCTCCACGATGGCGTTGACGCGGGCGCCCCGGGCACCCACGCAGGCTCCAATGGGGTCTACCTCCGGGTCATTGGACCAGACGGCCATCTTGGTGCGGCTGCCGGCCTCCCGGGCGATGGATTTGATTTCCACCACGCCGTCGAAAATCTCCGGCACCTCCAGCTCGAAGAGCCGTTTCACCAGCCCCGCATGGGTGCGGGAGATGACGACCTGCGTGCCCCGGGTGGTGCGGCGCACCTCCACCACATAGACGCGGATGCGGTCGCCCTCCTTGTAATACTCGCCCTTCACCTGCTCATTTGCGGAGAGCAGGGCGTCGGTCTTTTCCTTCCCCGCCGTCAGCCGCACATACAGTGCGCCGGTGCGGGGGTCGGTGCGGGAGACGGTACCGGAGAGCATCTCCTTGGTCTTGGCCTCGAAGGCGTCAAAGACCATATTGCGCTCCGCTTCCCGGATGCCCTGGACGATGACCTGGCGGGCGGTCTGGGCCGCCACCCGCCCAAAGTTCTTGATTTTGATTTCCTTCTTCACCACGTCCCCCAGCTGGACGTTGGGCAGATGCTGACGGGCGTCCTCCAGGGAAATCTCCGTATCCGGATTGTCCACTTCCTCCACCACGTCACGGCGCACCACCATGCGGATGTCAGACTTCTCCTCGTCGAAAATCACGGAGACGTTATCCGTAATTTTGTCGTGGTCATGCTTATAAGCGGTGAGCAGGGCCTGCTCGATTTTCTCCAGCATATAGGACTTGGGAATGCCGCGCTCCTCTTCGATTTGATCCAGCGCCGCAAAGAACTCCTTTGCGTCCTCTTCCGGCGTGGGGCCCTTTTTTACTGCACGTTTTGCCATGTCACAGCTACACTCCTATCTGATTTAGTCTCTTCAAAAGTCAACGTAAAGGCGCACCAGCGCCAGTTCTTTCTTGGCAAAGCGCATCGCCTCGCCTTCGGGGGGCTCAATGGTCACATCCCCCTGGTCATAGCCGGTCAGGGTGCCCCGGTACTCCTTGCTGCCGTTCAGGGGACGGTAGAGGCGCACCTCCACCTCCTGCCCCATACAGGCGGCGAAATGCTGGGGCTTTTTCAGCGCCCGGTCACACCCGGCGGAGCAGACCTCCAGGACATAGCTGCCTTCGATGGGGTCTGCCTCATCCAGGGCATCCCCCAGGGGCCGATGCACCTGCTCGCACTGGTCGATATTCACGCCGCCCTCGCAGTCGATATACACCCGCAGGTACCAGGTGCCGCCCTCCCGGACATATTCCACATCCCACAGGGTACAGCCTGCCGCCTCTATAAAGGGGGCCGCCAACTCCGCGGTCAGCTCCGTCACTTTTTTCATCGTATCCTACCCTTCGCCGCCGCAGGCCGCCAGCGGGGGCGCGCCCCGCTGCCTGCGGAAAAATCTCAAAAGAAAGAGCGGAGCCGAAACTCCACTCTTATCATTGACGCTACCTTAACAATAGTATTCTAGCACAAACCCCGCCGCATTGCAAGGGATTTCTTTCCGCAGTATAAATTTCGTCTCTTTTCAGGGAAAACGGCGGATTTTTACCCCCGCTTTGGCAGTTTTGCCCATTTGTCAGCCCTCTTTTTCCCCATTTTCCGTGGGAAACACCGCTTCGGCCAGCCGCTGGGCCGCCCGGCCGTCCTCCAGGGGATTGAACCGGCAGGTAAAGCAGGCGTACCGCTGGTCATAGCTGCGGTCTGTCCAGGCGCTGCGGATGGCAGCAATCAGCGCCTCCTCCGTCTGGACGATGGGGCCGGGCAGTTCCTCCAGACTCAGGTAGAAGCCCCGAATGGTGTCCCGGTAGTCCTCCAGGTCGTACATATAGAAGAGTTCCGGACGGCCCAAGATGGCATAGTCAAAGAACACGGAGGAGTAATCGGTAATCAGGGCGTCCGCCACCAGGTACAGGTCGTTGATGTCGGGATAGTCCGACACGTTGCGCATAAAGTCCCCGTATTCTGAAAAGTCAAAGGCGCTGGCCACCAGGTAGTGGGCCCGGAACAGCAGCACATAGTCCTCCTCCAGCGCCTCCCGCAGGCGCTGGAAATCCACCTGGGGGGTGTAGCAGTAGCCACCGCCCTGATGCTGATTGTCCCGGAAGGTGGGGGCGTAGAGCAGCACCTTCCGCCCGTGCAGCACCTCCTCCGTCAGCCCCAGACGGCTGCGGATGGCGGCCAGTTCCTCTGGGATGCAGTTTTTCAGAAAATCGTTCCGGGGATAGCCCAACTCCAGGATGGCCCCCTCTTTGCCCCTGGCCTTCAAGTTCCAGGCGGAGGTGAACACCTCCGTGGCAAAGGGGGACGGAGACAGCAGGTAAGTCAGCTTGGCGGCGTCCAGGTCATACTTTTGGCGAATCTCCGCCAGGCTGTTCATGCTGTTGGCGTTGCTCTCCTCCCGGATGTCGTAGCCCAGCCGCTTTAGGGGCGTGCCGTGCCAGCACTGGACGTACACCTGGCCCTTCCTGGGCCAGATGTGGTCGGCCACCCGGAAGTTCAGCACCCAGTATTTGGCCTCCGCCATCTTGCGGTTGTACACCTGGCTGCCGTAGGCCACCACCTCCGTCCGGGGCATGGCCGCTACCTGAAGGAACCGCTCCGGCTGCTGAAAGGCCCAGACGAAGCGATAGCCGTCATACCGATGGTCGGACAGCATGGCCTGATACACCGCCCTGGGGCTGTCCGAATAGCTCTTCCCGCCAAAGGTGCAAAACAGCACCAGGTCGCTCTCCACCTTACAGCCCCTGGTCTGCTGCCGGAATTGGAAGCGGCGCAGCGCCGTCACGGTGTCCCGGGCTGCCCGGCGCACCGGTGTCCAGCGCTCCACCAAATCGTAGAGGTTGTTTTTCAGTCCGCTCATGGCGTTCCCTCCCGGCTCCCGTCCCCTGCCGCCAGCAGGGCGTCTATCACCCGGTCAGAGGCGTGGCCGTCCTCCAGCGGGGCGAATTTCGCGCAGAAGGCGCGATACTTTTCGTCGTAGGCGTCAGTCGTCATGGCTTCCCGGATGGCGGGCGCCAGATCCTCCTCCCGCTCCACGACAGCGCCAGGCAGCTCCTCCAGCCCCATGTAGAATCCCCGGATCTCGTCCCGGTATGCCTCCAGGTCGTACATATAAAAGAGCATGGGCTTGTGGAGGATGGCATAGTCAAAGAACACGGAGGAATAGTCGGTAATCAACAAGTCCGCCGCCAGGTACAGGTGGTTGATGTCCGGGTAATCGGAGACGTTGTATACAAAGCCCTCAAAGCTGGAAAAATCAAGCTGGCTGGCCACCAGGTAATGGGCGCGGAACAGGACGACATACTCCTCCCCCAGCGCCTGACGCAGCTTCTGGAAGTCCAGCCCCAGTTCGTAGGTGAAGCCGCCCTCGTCAGTGCTGCGCTGGTTATCCCGCCAGGTGGGGGCGTAGAGTATCACCTTTTTGCCCTCCAGTGCGTCCAGGCCCAGCCGGGCCTTGATGGCGGCCACGTCCTGGGCTGTGGCGTTCACCAGAAAGTCGTTCCTGGGGTAGCCCACCTCCAAAAGGGCGGATTCCCGATGGTGCTTTCGCAAATCCCAGGCGGAGGAAAACTTCTCCGACGCGAAGGGGGAGGGGGACAGGAGGTAGGTCATCTTGTCCCGATCCAGGTCGAACTTCCGAAAGACCTCCTCCAGGGAGTTGTACACGTTGCCCCCCAGGGAGAGGTCATGGCCCAGCCGTTTCAGGGGCGTGCCGTGCCAGCACTCGATATAGACCTGGTCGGCCCGGGGATAGATATACTCATTCACCCGGTAGTTGAACACCCAGTATTTCGCCGTCCCCAGGGCGGCCTCATAGGCCGGGGTGAAGTATTCCACCACTCTGGTGCGCGTGTCCTCCACCGGGAAGCCCACGGACGCGCCGTACTCCCCCCGGTACCGCTCCGCCCCCTTGAACACCCAGATGAACTCCCAGTCCTGGAAGCGGGGGTCGGTGCGCATCCGCTCATAGATGGCCTTGGGGCTGTCCGAATAGCTTTGCCCGGAGAAGGTGCAGAACACAACCTGCTTTGGGTCAGTGACCGCCCTGGCCGTCCGCAGGCGGTAGGTCAACTTCGTCCCCTGGAACACCGCCGCCCGCAGCAGCTTCCGGGTAACGGGGAACCTGCCTGTCACCTGGCGATACGCCTGCTGCAAGGCGCTTCTGACGCTCGTTTTCACCGTTCCATCACACTCCTGCACCCATCACACGCCTGCCGGCATCTGCCGCAGCGGCGCGGGGATCTGCTCCAAAAGAAAGGCTGTCACCTGCTCGGTGTTGTTATCCCCGGCCGTTTCGATGTACTTCTCCCGGAAGCGCCGGAGCGCCTCCCAGGGGTAGCTGTCCTCCCTGGCCAGGGCCAGGACGCCCTCCGCCGTGGCCGCGCAGGCATCCGCCAGCTCCTGGAGGGGGTCCACGTTCAGCCCCTGATTCTCCAGGTAGCTGTCATGGTCGAAGAGGTAGAAATAAATCTCCTTATCCAGCAGGCTGGCCTCCAGGGAGGACGCGGAATAGTCGGTGATGACGGCGTCGCACACCTTCATCAGGTCGTAGGTGCCCCACCCCGCCGGGGTCTTAGTCTCCTCCGGCAGCTGGAGGTTGGACAGGGGGTGGGGCTTCACCAGCAGGGCCATCTCCGGATCCCCGGCAGCGGCCTTCACCAGGGCGTCCACCCCGTCCTCCAACCCATCCCGGAAGGTGGGCAGGTACAGCAGCACCTTCTTCCCCGTCAGGTCGGGCCGCGTCGCCTCCAGTTTCTCCCGAAGGCCGTGATGGGGGCGCTGAATGTAGTCCACCCGCGGCATCCCCTTCACCAAAATCTGCTCCGGCGGAACCCGGAAGCCCTGGGCATAGATGGCCCGGGTGGCTTCGCTGGCGCACAGGACATAATCATAGTTTTTGTGCATACACATGGCTTTGGCCGTGGCGGCGCTGTGACCGTAAGGGGTGTCCAGACACTGGTAGCTGAACTTCTTGACCGCTCCCAGGGCGTGCCAAATCTGAATCACCGTCAGCCCCTTCTTCTTGGGCAGGACGCAGAGCTGAATGCAATAGGTGTCCGTAATGGCCACGCTGGCCGTGGCGATGTGGTACAGCGACCGAAAAATCAGCAGGCAATAGGAAAAAATCGACACCGATTTTGTCATTTTTTTGCAAAAATATACCACCTCTGTCTCCGGCGACTGACGATTCAGCTCCTTCTCGATGAGGCGGAAGTCCAGCGGCGGCGTGTCAGACTCTCTGGAGAGCATCACCACCTTATTGTGGGGCTTCAGCGGAAGGAGCAGTATGTACAGAAGGCGCAGGCCCCAGCGTGCGATAAATAAAAAGAAGCGCAAGGCGAATCCCCCGTTTCATGTCGATTGATGTTATTATGACCCCTGGCGGTCTGGTTTGTCAACAGAAAATGTGTGGAAACGCCGGAAATCCGGCTTGATTTTCCATGCTGACTGTAGTAAACTTAGTAAGGAATCTGTAAAAAGTGGGCGATATTCGTCTTGCTTGAGAAAGGATACTGTGCTATGGCAAAGAGAAGTAACCCACAGCAACGCGGCAGCCTGAAACGGGTGCTGCTGATTTTCCTGGCGCTGGTTCTGGTTTTGGTGATTGGCGTGGTGGCGTTCGTCGGCTACGAACTGAGCAAAATCAACCAGCTGGACGCGGAGCAGTATCTGGTTGACGACACCGACACTGAGGATGAGGAAACCGGCTCGGACACCATCAGTGAAGGGATTCTGGAGTGGGGCGAGGCCAACGTAGTCACCCAGGTGGAGGGCGTCTGCAACATCCTGCTCATCGGCGTGGACTCCCGCTCTGAGGACGATACCGGCCGCTCTGACAGCATGATTCTCCTGAGCATCAACACGAACACGGAGCAAATCTCCCTGGTCTCCCTCCTGCGGGACACCTATGTACAGATTCCGGACTATCAGAACAACCGCATCAACGCCGCCTATCGGTACGGCGGCACGGAACTGCTGGACGATACCATCGAACTGAACTACGGCATCCAAATTGATTATAACGTGCAAATCGACTTCAACGGCTTTGTGGATGTCATTGACACCTTGGGCGGCGTGGACATTGAACTGACCGAGGCGGAGGTCAACTACCTCAGCGGCGGCGAGGATGGCGAGTATGAAGTCTACCTCCGGGGCGGCGTCTCCACCGATTTGGCGGTGGGCATGAACCACCTGGACGGAGCCACCGCGCTGGACTACGCCCGCATCCGCAAAATCGACAGCGACTTTAAGCGCACCGCCCGCCAGCGCAAGCTGATCACCGCCGTCTTTGAAGAGATGAAGGGGGAGAGCATCCTCTCCCTGTTGCAGGTGTACGACGCCATCGCGGGCAATCTGGCCACGGATATGACCTCCACCCAAATCATCAGCATCGCCGCCTCGGCCTATATGATTGCCGACGCCGGGCTGAACTCCTACAGCCTCCCCCAGGACGGGATGTACGCCAACCACACCATCCGCGGCATGGACGTACTGGTGATGAATGACTGGGACGAGGTGCGCACCACCCTTTACGATTGGCTTTACAGCGACCCGGACGAGGCCGACGGCAGCGCCTCCTCCGGCGACCTGGCCGCCGAAAGCGGGGCCTTAGCCGCAGAGTAAGCGGCTTCCCGCCGCCGGGGGGGCAGGGCGGGGGGGGGGGCGGGGGGGGCGGCGGGGGGCGGGGGGGGGGGGGGTGGGGGGGGGGGTG
>JAJQFX010000246.1 GCA_021200895.1 Clostridiales bacterium
TCTTTGTCTAAGGAGAAGAACCCCTCATACCGCATCACACCAACAGGAAAGGAGCCACGCCGATGAACCCACAACCCACCCAGCCCATCGACCTGTGGGCCTATGAGCATCAATACTACGCCGCAGGCTGCCGCCTCATCTGCGGCGCGGACGAGGCGGGGGCAGGCCCCCTGGCGGGAGCCGTCTACGCGGCGGCGGTGATCCTGCCGAAAGACCTGACGCTGCCCTACCTGAACGACTCCAAGAAGGTGACGCCCAAGCGCCGGGAGGTGCTGTTCGGCCAAATCAGGGAGCAAGCCGTCGCCTGGGCGGTGGCCTGGGCCACGGAGCAGGAAATCGACGAAATCAACATCCTGAACGCCCGGATGCTGGCCATGGACAGGGCCATCCGCCAGCTGGACCCCGCCCCGGACTTCGCCCTCATCGACGGCAACCGCAGCGCCGGGATCTCCATCGCCAACGCTGCCATCGTGAAGGGGGACAGCCACTCCGCCTCCATCGCGGCGGCTTCCATCCTGGCGAAAGTATCCAGAGACCACTACATGGAGGAGATGGCCCGGCTTTACCCGGAGTACCAGTTTGAAAAGCACAAGGGCTACCCCACCAAGCTGCACTATGAACTTTTGCGGAAATACGGCCCCTGCCCCATCCACCGCAAGACCTTCCTGAAAAACCTATGACGCGGGAACGGTCTTTGGGCGGCCTGGGGGAAGGGCTGACCGTCCGGCACCTGGAGCGCCGGGGCTACGAGATTTTAGACCGGAACTGGCACTGCCGGTGCGGGGAACTGGACATCGTAGCAGCGAATGAGGCGTACCTGGCCTTTGTGGAGGTCAAGACCCGGAGGGACAGCCGCTATGCCCCGGCCCGGGACGCGGTAGACCGGCGCAAGCGGGAGAAGCTGCTTCTCACCGCACAGGCGTGGCTGGCGGAGCACCCGGCGGAGGGGCGCCAGCCCCGGTTTGACGTGGCGGAGGTTTACACCGAGGAAGGGGGCGGCAGGCCCCTCCTCAACTATCTGGAAAATGCGTTTGGAGGCTAAGCAAGATGCAAAAAAAGATACCGCTGTTTGACGGCCACTGTGACACCCTTTCACGGCTGAACTACGTCCCCCAGGAGCATATCGCAGGCAACTCCGGCCACTGGGATTTGGACAAGATGGGGCGCTTTGGCCCCCAGGCCCAAGTGATGAGCCTGTTCTGGGACTCCGCAAAGCCCTTCACCAGGCATATGGTGAAACAGGAGCTGCGCACCTTCAAGCGGGAAGTGTCCATTTACCGGGACAGGGCGGCCTTCTGCACCAACATGGAGGAGGCCAAGGCCGCCTGGAAGGAGAACAAGGTGGCCCTGTTCCTCTCCATCGAGGGGGCGGAGCTTTGGGGCTGCACCCTGAACGACCTGGAAAAGGCCTACGCCGCCGGCGTCCGCATCATCAACCTGACCTGGAACCACGCCAACGCACTGTCCGGCAGCAACGTGGAGGAGCCGGAGCGGGGCCTCAGCGAGGCGGGCCGGGCCTATGTCCAGCGGATGCAGAAGCTGCATATGCTGGTGGACGTATCCCACCTGTCCGACCAGGGGTTCTGGGACGTGATGGAACTCACGAAAATGCCCGTCATCGCCAGCCATTCCAACAGCCGGGCGGTGCAAAATCACCCCCGCAACTTGACGGATGAAATGTTTACTGCTATTATGAAGTGGCATGGTGCGGCAGGTTTAAATGTATACACCGACTTTCTGGGGCAGGGCAAGGTCACGGAGGACGACCTGCTCCGCCACCTGGAGCATTTCCTGGCCCTGGGCGGCAGCCGGGCGGTGGCCCTGGGGGGCGACTGGGACGGATGCCGCAGCCTGCCGGAGGGATACACCGGCATCTGGAGCTGGGCGAACCTCTATGAGCGGCTGCTGCGGGAGAACTACAGCGAGGAACTGGTGAATGACCTGTTCTTCCACAACTTCGCCCGCGTGATGAACAAGCTGTGAGCCACTGGCTTGCATGGAAAGGAACAATGTCAATGTATTACGTCAGCACGAGAAACAAGGCGCTGCGCTACACGGCGGCGCAGGCCATTGCCCAGGGCCTCAGCCGGGAGGGTGGGCTGTTCGTCCCGGAGACGATCCCCACCCTGCCGGAGGGGAAGCTGGAGGATTTGAAGGGGATGAACTACCAGCAGCGGGCCGTCTACATCATGGGCCTGTACCTGGACGGCTTCACCCGGGAGGAGCTGGAGGCGCGGGCAGCCCTGGCCTACGCCGTGCCGGAGAAGTTTGACCATCCCGACGTGGCCCCCCTACGGAAGGTGGACGGGAACACCTACTGCCTGGAGCTGTGGCACGGCCCCACCTGCGCCTTCAAGGATATGGCGCTGCAAATGCTGCCCCACGAGTTGAGCCTGGCCCTGAAAAAGAACGACGAGCACCGCACCGCCTGCATCCTGGTGGCCACCTCCGGCGACACCGGCAAGGCCGCGCTGGAGGGCTTCAAGGACGTAGACCAGACCAAGATTCTGGTGTTCTACCCCAAGGACGGCGTTTCCGACATTCAGAAGCTGCAAATGGCCACCCAGGAGGGGGGCAACGTAGGCGTGTCCGCCGTGGTGGGCAACTTTGACGACGCCCAGACCGGGGTGAAAACCCTGTTCTCCGACGAGAATCTGCGGGAGGAGCTGTCCCGCCGGGGCTACTTCCTGTCCTCCGCCAACTCCATCAACTGGGGGCGGGTGCTGCCCCAAATCGTTTACTACATCTCCGCCTACTGCGACCTGCTGAAACAGGGGGCCATCCAGTGCGGGGAGGAAATCAACATCTGCGTCCCCACCGGCAACTTCGGCAACATCCTGGCGGCCTACTACGCCAAGCGGATGGGCCTGCCGGTGAAGAAGCTGGTCTGCGCCTCCAACGCCAACAACGTGCTGACTGACTTTATCCGCACCGGCGTCTATGACCGGAACCGGCCCTTCTACACCACCGTCTCCCCGTCCATGGACATTTTGATTTCCTCCAACCTGGAGCGGCTGCTGTATCTGCTCTCCGGTGAGGACGACGTTCTGACGGCGGACTATATGGCCCAGCTTTCCGCCACCGGGCGGTACGAGGTCTCCCCCGCCATCCGGGCGCAGATTCAGGACTTGTTCGGGGCGGGCTTCTCCACCGAGGCCCAGACCGAGGCCATGATCGGCGCCATGAAGCGGGAAAAAGATTACCTCATCGACACCCACACGGCGGTGGCCTTCGAGGTGCTGCGCCAGTACCGGGCGGAGACGGGGGACGACACCATCGCGGTGGTGGCCTCCACCGCCAGCCCCTTCAAGTTCTGCGACGCCGTGCTGGACGCCCTGGGCGTGACGGAGAAGCAGTCCGGCACCGACCTCCTCGACCAGCTGGCCCAGGTCAGCGGCGTAGCCGCCCCGGCCCCTCTCGCCACGTTAAAGGACAAGCAGGTGCGCTTCGACGGTTGGACGGAGAAGGAAGCCATGGAGCAGGTCGTCACCGACTTCCTGCGGTAAAGCGGGGACGCGATGGCACTTTACGCGATAGGCGACCCCCATCTGTCTCTGAACAGCCCCAAGTCCATGGAGGTCTTTGGCGGCAACTGGGTGGGGTATGTGGAGAAGCTGAAAGCCGGCTTCTCGGTGGTGCAGCCGGAGGACACGGTGGTGCTGGCCGGCGACCTGAGCTGGGGGATGAGCCTCCAGGAGGCGGAGTCCGACTTCGCCTTCCTGAACGCCCTCCCCGGCACCAAGGTGCTGCTGAAGGGCAACCACGATTATTGGTGGGAGACGGCCAGCAAGATGACGAAGTTCTTTGCCGAACACCACTTTGACACCTTCCACATCCTCCACAACAACTGCTTCCTTTACGGGGACTATGCCCTCTGCGGCACCCGGGGCTGGTTCATTGACGAGGAGAAGGGGGAGCACAACGAGAAAATGCTCCACCGGGAGGTGTGCCGCCTGGAGGCGTCGCTGAAAGCGGCGGGGGAGCGGGAGAAGCTGGTGTTCCTCCACTATCCCCCCATTTATCAGGGGTACCGGTGTCCAGAGATTTTGGCCCTGCTCAGGGAGTACGGCGTGAAGCGGTGCTGCTATGGCCACCTCCACAGCCAGAGCTGCCGCCTGGCGGTGCAGGGGGAGCGGGATGGGACGGAGTTTTCCCTGATTTCGGCGGACTATCTGAATTTCATCCCCAAAAAAATCTTGAATTAGTGGAAAAATTTTAAAAAAACAGTGGCAATCTCTGCTGGCATCTGTTAAAATAGCTAGATGTAGAATTGTAACATTGCAGAAGCGGCATTTTTTGCCGGGATTCTGCGGAATAGTTGCCCTCAGGGCAAGCAGGAGGAAACAAACATGAGCTTAAAGAATGTCGAAACCAAGGAGAACAGCACCGCTGTCCTGACCATCGAGGTGGACGCCGCCGCCTTCAACGCCGCCGTGGAGAAGGTCTGCCGCAAGACCAGAGGCAGCATTTCTATCCCCGGTTTCCGCAAGGGCAAGGCCCCCCGTAAAATCATTGAGAAGATGTACGGCACCGGCGTGTTCTATGAGGACGCCATCAATGAGCTGTACCCCGCCGCCCTGGACGAGGCCGTGAAGGAATCCAGCCTGGACGTGGTGGGCTATCCCAAGCTGAACATTGAGACGGTCAGCGAGGCCGAGGGTCTGGTGTTCACTGCCGAGGTGGGCGTCCGCCCCGTGGTGACCCTGGGCGAGTATAAGGGCATCTCCGCCCCCAAGACCGCCGTGGAGGTCACGGATGCCGATGTGGACAGCGAGATGCAGCCCCTCATCAACCGCGCCACCAACACGGTGGACGTGGACCGGCCCGCCCAGGTAGGCGACACCGCCAACATCGACTTCGAGGGCTTCAAGGACGGCGTGGCCTTTGACGGCGGCAAGGGCGACAATTACGATTTGAAGCTGGGTTCCGGCACCTTCATCCCCGGCTTTGAGGAGCAGGTCGTGGGGATGTCCGCCGGTGAGGAGAAGGACGTCAACGTCACCTTCCCCGAGAACTACGGCGCGGAGGAGCTGGCCGGCGCCGCCGTGGTGTTCAAGGTCAAGTGCAACACCGTTCAGGAGGAGCAGGTGCCCGTCATTGACGATGAGTTCGCCAAGGATGTCTCCGAGTTCGACACCCTGGACGAGTTGAAGGCCGACCTCCGCAAGCAGGTGGAGGAGCGCAAGGCCAAGAACGCCGAGGACGCCTTCAAGGCCGCCGTCATGACCAAGGTCATTGAGAACGCCCAGATGGTGGTGCCTGACACCATGGCGGAGTATGAGCTGGATAAGCAGATGGACAACTACGCCAGCCAGATGCAGAACTCCGGCTTCACCCTGGAGCAGTACCTCCAGATGATGGGCATGACCATGGAGACGTTCCGTGCCCAGAACAAGCCCGGCGTGCTCCAGAGCATCAAGTCCGACCTGGTGCTGGATGCCGTGGTGAAGGCCGAGGGCCTGGAAGCCTCCGAGGAGGAGGTCTCCGCCGAGGTGGATCGCCTGGCCGAGCAGTACAGCATGGAGGCGGACAAAATCAAGGAGGCCATCCCCGCCGAGAACCTGGCCAACGCCGTCAAGCTGGACAAGGCTTCCAAGCTGATTTATGACAGCGCCGTGGTTGAGGAGCCCGCTGAGGAAGCCCCCGCCGTTGAGGAGACCCCCGCCGTTGAGGAGATCCCCGCTGAGGAGGCCCCCGCCGCAGAAGAAGCGCCTGCGGAGGAGTCCGCCGAGTAATTCGACCGGCTTCGTTGTATATTTTCCCTCGCATGGGATATAATGGCTCTGTGGCAGTCTACAGACCCGTATCCCGACTCACAAAGGAGTATTATCATGAGTTTAGTTCCTTATGTAGTAGAACAGACCAACCGTGGTGAGCGCAGCTATGACATCTTCTCCCGCCTGCTGAATGACCGTATCATTTTCCTGGGCGAGGAAGTGAACGACACCACCGCCTCCCTGGTGGTGGCCCAGCTGCTGTACCTGGAGGCGCAGGACCCGGATAAGGACATTCAGCTGTATATCAACTCCCCCGGCGGCTCCGTCACCGCCGGTATGGCGATCTATGACACGATGCAATACATTAAGGCGGATGTCAGCACCATTTGCATCGGCATGGCGGCCAGCATGGGCGCGTTCCTGCTGTCCGCCGGGACGAAGGGCAAGCGCTACGCCCTGCCCAACGCGGAGGTCATGATTCATCAGCCCTCCGCCGGTACCCAGGGCAAGGTCACGGATATGGAAATCGACGTGGCCCACGTCCTGCGCATCAAGCAGCATATCAACGAGATTTTGGCGGCCAACACCGGCAAGACGCCGGAGGAGGTCAAGGCAGACACCGAGCGCGACCATTGGCTCACCGCCCAGGAGGCCAAGGAGTACGGCCTGATCGACGAAGTGATTGCCCACCGCTGATGTGCGACCGGGGGCGGGAGACGCGCCCGCCCCCGCTCTTAGCATGAAAAGGAACACAGTTTATGGCTAAAAATGACAAAAAACGCACCATTCGATGCAACTTCTGCGGAAAGAGCCAGGATCAGGTCAAGCGCATCATCGCCGGGCCGGGGGTGTTCATCTGCAACGAGTGCGTCGAGCTGTGCAACAGCATTTTAGACGATACCGATGCCCGCCAGAGCGCTTCCAGCGGCCTGGAGATGCCGGGCAAGCTGCCCACCCCCAAGGAGATCCACGATGTGCTGGACCAGTATATCATCGGCCAGGAAGAGGCCAAGGTGACGCTGGCTGTGGCGGTCTACAACCACTATAAGCGCATCTACTTCGGCGGCGGGGACGATGTGGAGCTGCAAAAGAGCAACATCCTGCTCCTGGGCCCCACCGGCTGCGGCAAGACGCTGCTGGCCCAGTCCCTGGCCCGCATCCTGGACGTGCCCTTCGCCATCGCCGACGCCACTACCCTGACCGAGGCCGGTTATGTGGGCGACGATGTGGAGAACATCCTCCTCCGGCTGGTGCAGGCGGCGGACTACGATGTGGAGCGGGCCCAGTACGGCATCATTTATGTGGATGAAATCGACAAAATCGCCCGCAAGAGCGAGAACACCTCCATCACCCGGGACGTCTCCGGCGAAGGGGTGCAGCAGGCCCTCTTAAAAATCCTGGAGGGGACTGTGGCCAACGTGCCGCCCCAGGGCGGCCGGAAGCACCCCCAGCAGGAGTTCATCCAGGTGGACACCACCAACATCCTCTTCATCTGCGGCGGCGCCTTTGACGGCATTGAGAAAATCATCGAGAACCGTACCAACCGGAAGAATATCGGCTTCGGCGGCACTGTCCTGACCAAGAAGGAGAAGGAAGGCTCCACCCTCCTGAAGGAGATTCAGCCCCACGACCTGATGAAGTTCGGCATCATCCCGGAGCTGATTGGCCGTCTGCCGGTCATCACCACCCTGCAGCAGCTGAACCGGAATCAGCTGATGCAGATTCTGACGGAGCCGAAGAACGCCCTGGTGAAGCAGTACCAGAAGATGATGGAGTATGACAACGTCAAGCTGGAGTTCCAGCCTGCGGCGCTGGAAGCCATTGCGGACATCGCCCTGGAGCGGGGCATCGGCGCCCGGGGCCTCCGGGCCGTGGTGGAGGACACCATGAACAAGCTGATGTACGACGTGCCCTCCGACCCCACCATCTCGAAAATCACCATTACACCGGAAGCGGTGCGGCACACGGGTGAGCCGCTGGTGGAGCGGGATGAAAACCGCAAATCCCGCCCCCGGCTGGGTACGGTGCAGCCTGAGCGCACCGCCCGCCGCCGCGGCATCACCGCCTGACAGCCGCCTGCCCATGACGTAATTAAAGGAACCTCTGAACAAATGCACTTCGGCGCCTTGCGGTAAATTTGCGCCATAAATGCGTTGCAAAATCTTGAAATCCGTCAGGATTCCTGCGCTTTTGCGCCTTTTTCTGACGCAAATTTCCTCGCAATCCGCTCTCGTCCATTTATTCAGAGGTTCCTAAAAATTGCCGCAAGCAGCCGCAAACGCTGCCTTGCGGCCTTTTTGGCAGAAGGAGACCCTTACCCTATGAGTATGAGTGAACGGAACACGATTTTGGAGGAGACACTCCCTGAGGAGAGAGAGACAAAACGTATGCCCGTCATCGCGCTGCGGGGGCTGACCATGTTCCCCAGCATGCTGCTCCGCTTCGATGTGGGGCGGCGGGCATCCGTCAAGGCGCTGGAGCAGGTAAACGAGGATGGCGGCTCCATCTTCCTGGTAGCCCAGCGGGATTTGCGGGTGGAAAACCCCAAGCAGGCAGACCTCTACGAGGTGGGCGCCATCTGCGCCGTCCGCCAGGTGCTGCGCCTGCCGGGAGACAACGTCCGGGTCATGGTGGAGGGGCTGTCCAGGGGCCGCCTGCTGACGATAGAGCAGGAGAAGCCCTACCTGGCCGCCGCCATCGAACCCATGCCGGAGCAGGCCGTCTCAGGCCGGTCGCTGAAGACGGAGCTGTACCTGCGCAAGGGCTGCGAAGCCTTTGAGGCGTACTGTGAACTGAACCAGAAGCAGTCGCCGGACACCCTCATCAACGTGCTGTCCGCCCGGAATCCGGGGTATATGGCGGACTATATCGCCCAGAATATCAGCCTCCGGGTGGAGGACAAGCAGCGGGTGCTGGAGGAGGAGCAGCCTATTGAGCGGCTGGGCCTGATGATTCAAATCCTGAACCGGGAGAATGACCTCCTGCGCCTGGAGCAGGATTTAGAGGGCAAGGTACAGGAGCATATGAACCAGGCCCAGAAAGACTACTTCCTGCGGGAGCAGATGAAGGTCATTCAGGCCGAACTGGGGGAAAACCCGGAGGACGACGACGAGCTGCGGGAGTACCAGGAGAAAATCGCCGCGGCCAAGCTCCCCGACGAGGTGCGGGAGAAGCTGGAGAAGGAGCTGCACAAGCTGGCGAAGCAGCCCTTCGGCTCCGCCGAATCCTCCGTCATCCGGAACTATCTGGATGTCTGCCTGGAGCTGCCCTGGCAGGTGAAAACGAAGGAGCGGGTCAACATCGAAGCGGCCCGCAAGACCCTGGACGCCGACCACTATGGCCTGGAGAAGGTGAAGGAGCGCGTCCTGGAGTTCCTGGCGGTGCGCAAGCTGGCCCCGGGACTGGGCGGGCAAATCATCTGCCTGGTAGGCCCTCCCGGCGTAGGCAAGACCTCCATCGCCTCCTCCGTGGCGAAGGCGCTGAATCGGAAGATGGCGAGGGTGTCCCTGGGCGGCGTCCATGACGAGGCGGAGATTCGGGGGCACAGAAAGACCTATATCGGGGCCATGCCCGGCCGCATCATCACCGCCATCCAAAAGGCCGGTTCCTCTAATCCTCTAATTCTGCTGGACGAAATCGACAAGGTGGGCAGCGACTACCGGGGCGACCCCTCCTCCGCCCTGCTGGAGGTGTTGGACGGGGAGCAGAACGCCACCTTCCGGGACAACTTCCTGGAGCTGCCCTTTGACCTCAGCGATGTGCTGTTCATCACCACCGCCAACGATATGAGCACCGTTCCCCCCGCTCTGCGGGACAGGATGGAGGTCATCGAACTGTCCAGCTACACCGATGAGGAGAAGCTGCAAATCGCCCGCCGCCACCTGCTGCCCAAGGAGATGAAGCGCCACGGCCTGGACGGCCGCCGCTTCCGGGTGACGGACGACGCCCTGCGGGAAATCATCACCGGCTACACCCGGGAGTCCGGCGTCCGCCTGCTGGAGCGGCAGCTGGCTACCCTGTGCCGGAAGGGGGCCATGGAACTGGTCTCCGGCACCGGCAAGCGGGTGACCGTCACCGGCGACAATCTGGAGCAATACCTGGGCATCCGCCGCTACACCCCGGAGAAGCTGGCGAAAGCGCCGGAGGTGGGCGTGGTCAACGGCCTGGCCTGGACCAGCGTAGGCGGCGAAATGCTCCAGGTGGAGGTCAACGTGGTGCCCGGCTGCGGCAAGGTGGAGCCCACCGGCAACCTGGGCGAGGTGATGAAGGAGTCCTGCCACTCCGCCATCTCCTATATCCGCGCCCACACGGCGGAACTGGGCATCGAGCCGGACTTCTACCAGAAGTGGGACATTCACATCCACTTCCCGGAGGGAGCCGTGCCCAAGGACGGCCCTTCGGCGGGCGTGACCATCACCACCGCCATCGTCTCCGCCCTGACCGGTGCGCCGGTGCGGCCGGACGTGGCCATGACCGGCGAGGTAACGCTGCGGGGCCGGGTGCTGCCCATCGGCGGCCTGCGGGAAAAGACCATGGCCGCCTTCCGCAACGGCATCAAAACCGTTATCATCCCCGCCGACAACGAGAAAGACCTGGAAGAAATCGACCAGACTGTCCGCAAGGCCCTGCAATTCTGCACGGCGGAGCGGGTGGATACGGTGCTGAGCGCTGCCCTGCTGCCCGTGCCGGTGCAGAAGGAGAAGGCCCTGACCGTTCCCCAGCCCATCCCCGTATCGGAGCAGCAGCCCAGAGGCGGCGACAAGCTGGGGATTCAGCAGTGAGGTGACTTATGAATTTGCACAACGCGGCCTATGTCCGCTCTGCTGGGACCCCTAGGGACTTCCTGCACGACCATAAACCCCAGTTCGCCATGGCGGGCCGCTCCAACGTGGGCAAGTCCTCCGTCATCAACCGGATGCTGGATAGGAAGAACCTGGCCCGGGTGGGCAACTCCCCCGGCAAGACCCGCCAGGTGAACTACTTCCTGATTGACGACAGCTTCTACCTGGTGGACCTGCCGGGCTACGGCTACGCCAAGGTCACACGGGAGGAGAAGCAGCGCTGGTCTCAGCTGATGGAGGCGTATTTTGCCGACGGGCAAATCACCCTGGGCCTGCTGATCGTGGACGCACGGCACAAGCCCTCCAAGGACGATGTGGTGATGGCCAACTGGTTCCAGGAGACGGGCTGCCCCTTCGCGGTGGTGGCCAACAAGCTGGACAAGCTGAAAAAGAGCGAGATTCAGCCCAACCTGGCCCTGATCCGGGAGACCCTGGCGCTGGGGGAGGACACCCCGCTGATTCCTTTCTCCGCCGAAAAGGGGGACGGGAAGCAGGAGCTGGTGAGCCTGGTGCTGAACACCCTGGCGAAAAAGTGACGCAGAACTGGAACGCAGCCCCACGAATCAAATTCGTGGGGCTGCGCTTTTGTTGGGAAAGAAAACAGGTTTTATGCTTCTCCGGGCGGAGCCGTTTATATGTGCTCCGCCTCTCCATAATAGAACGTGAAGCCTAAATCTTCACTTTTCTGTAGGGGCGGCCCTCGGCCGCCCGTGGAAACCGCCTGCTTATCCGAGGTGGTCAAGGGCCGCCCCTATACAGACGATTGTAAAAATCGGAACAATTTCCCCATCTGAACAGTATCACAGGCAGTTACGCTGGTATTTTGTGACGGTTGAACAAACAAAAATTTTAGGGTTCACGTTTTACTACGCCGTCGGCTCCGTCCTCCGCAGGGCGCAGCTCCCCAGCAGCATCACCACCGGAAAGCCCACGGCGGCTAAAATCCCCGTGTGGAGGTCTCCCCCGGCCAGGGAGGAGAGCATCCCCACCACGGTGGGGCCTGCGGAGCAGCCGATGTCGCCCCCCAGGGCCAACAGGGCAAAGAGCAGCGTCCCCCCTCTGGGCAGCAGCCGGGCGGTCATGCTGAAGGTACCCGGCCAGAGGATACCCACGGAGAAGCCGCAGACGCCGCACCCCAGCAGGCTCAGCATGGGCCAGGGAGACAGGGAGATCACCAGATAGCTGACGACGCACAGCCCGGCGCTGAGCTTCATGGCCCGTATCAGGTCGATGCGCGCCCCATACTTCCCATAGAGCGCCCGGGCGGTGCCCATCAGGATGGCGAAGAACATGGGGCCGCATAGGTCGCCCAGGGTCTTGGACACCTGTAGGCCGGACTCCGCAAAGGTGGAGGTCCACTGGCTCACCGCCTGCTCGCTGGCTCCGGCGCAAATCATCAGGGCCAGGGCCAGCCAGAAGGTGCGCTTGCCCAGCAGTTCCTTCATAGAGAGGCCCCGCTCCCCCTCCTTCAGCAGGGAATAGATGGGCACTCTGGCAAAGACCACGCAGTTCACGATGGGGACCACGGCCCACAGCAGCGCTAGGATTTTCCACCGCTCCGTGCCGAACAGGGTGAAGAAGATAGTGGACAGCAGCACCACCCCCACATGGCCCCAGCAGTAGAAGGAGTGAAGCAGGCTCATGGCGCTCTCCTTGTTGTCAGTGGGGCAGGCCTCCACGATGGGGCTGACCAGCACCTCCAACAATCCGCCGCCCACGGCGTAAATCAGGACGGAGACCACCAGCCCCGCAAAGGGGCTGGGCAGCAGGTCTGGCAGGACGGCCAAACCGATGAGGCCCGCCGCCGCCATGATGTGAGCCAGCATTATGGCGGCCCGGTAGCCGACCCGGTCAATGAACTTTGGGCTGAGGAGATCCACCATCAGCTGCACCGTGAAGTTGAAGGTGATGAGCAGCGTGATGCTGGACAGGGGGATGCCGTAGGCAGACTGAAAGGTCAGGAACAGCAGGGGGACAAAGTTATTCACGATGGCCTGCACGATGTACCCCACGAAGCAGGCTCTGATGGTGTGGTCGTAGGACAGCTGTCTGGTTTGGCTGGGCGTCATGCCGCGCACCTCCGGTTTTTTAGTGTCAGATGTTATTATAGCGCCGGGAAGCCTGGGGTTCAAGTTCTTTTTCAACGGATGCGAGGGGGAGTTGCTTCCTGCGATGGAACTGGGCTATTCCCGGCCTCCCCCTTGCATTTCCATCCCCGATTTGGTAAACTAAACCGTGATAACAGGCGCTGCGGACAGTCGGCAGCGCCGGATGAAACCGCCTCCCCGAAGGAGGCCCAGGAGGACGAACGATGCCCTTTGTCTATGTTTCCATGCCCTTCGAGGGCGACCGGCGGGCAGCGCTGGAGGCCGCGCTCCCCGGCGGCGAGTTTTGCTATTGCCCCGCGCCGGAGGTGGACGACGCAGCCCTGGCCAGGGCCGATGTCGTCATCGGCAACGTACCCCCGGCGAAGCTGGCGCTGGCCCAAAAGCTGCGCTTTCTCCAGCTGAACAGCGCAGGCTCCAACGAGTATGCGGCCCCCGGCGTGCTGCCGGAGGGCGTGGCGCTGTGCAACGCCAGCGGCGCATACGGCCTCGCCATCTCCGAGCATATCCTGGCCGGAGTGCTGACGCTGATGAAAAAGCTCCACTTGTACGCCCGCAACCAGCAGCGCCATATTTGGCGCAGCGAGGGGCAGGTGCGCTCCATCTCCGGCTCCATCTTCCTTATCGTGGGGGCGGGGGACATTGGCGGCGCTCTGGCGACCAGGGCCAAGGCCCTGGGGGCCTACACCATCGGCATCCGCCGGACGGCGCGGCAAAAGCCGGAGTTTCTGGACGAGGTGTATGCCATGGACGCCCTGGACGACCTGCTGCCCCGGGCCGACGCAGTAGTCCTCTCCCTGCCCAAGACGCTGGAGACCACCCACCTGATGGACGCTGCCCGCCTAAGGCGCATGAAGCCGGACGGCATCCTGGTGAACGTAGGCCGGGGAGACTGCGTGGTGACGGACGACCTGGTGGCCGCCCTGCGCTCCGGCGGCATCGGCGGCGCGGTGCTGGATGTCACCGACCCGGAGCCGCTGCCGGAACATCACCCCCTGTGGGACTGCGAAAACCTGGTACTGACCCCTCATGTCTCCGGCTTTTACCACCTGCCTGCGACGCTGTACAACATCCAGTCCATCGCCATCCGCAACCTGTCCGCCTGGGGCAAGGGGGAAGCGTTGGAGAACACGGTGGACCGCGCCACCGGCTACCGGAAGCTGTCGGAATCAGAGCTTCCGGCGGAAACAGAAATCAATTTTGGAATCCGTTTCGCATAGGAACCCCTCCACCGGCTATCGCCGGTTCCCCTCCCCTTTCAGGGGCGGCAAGAGGTTGTTGTAACCACTCCTTTAATGGCTCCCCTGAAAGGCAATGTCATCAATTTAAGGGGATTACGCTCCTTAGGCAAGGATACTATAAGGAAATAAAGCGTTTGCCCTCCCGGCGGACCCCATTTCTTGCTCCGCCAAGAAATGGGGGAAAGAAGGC
Source organism: Clostridiales bacterium (assembly GCA_021200895.1). GTDB lineage: Bacteria > Bacillota > Clostridia > Oscillospirales > Oscillospiraceae > Onthomonas. Next base: position 14,095 of record JAJQFX010000246.1, read on the forward strand.
GGCTTAGGGAGGGGC